>JACIXR010000004.1 GCA_014360495.1 bacterium | reverse complement strand
CGTATTTCCATTCTAAAATTTTGGGAAAAATTTCAGGGGGCGTCCCCTTCGGGGACGCCCCCCTATTTCTCTTTTAAAAAAGGGATAAGCTTAAGGCTACCTTCTCTTCTATCGTCTTCCCGCTCGTTACATCTAATCTGAAATTCCCTTTCCCCAATCCAATCCCCCAAACGAATCCTCCATCCAAAATGCCAGCCCTAAACGCCAATATCCCCAATCTAACCTCTCCACCCAAATCTAACCTCCCTTTCGTAAACATATTCGTCCACTGGGCTGTGACTATCCCATTTGGATATACCTTAGCCACACCGACATCCATATCCATATCAAGCTTAAGCTCGTTTGCTCCCGAAAAAAGCTTTGGTGAATTGATATTCCTCAACATCAAACCATATCTCGTCCCATTTTTCCCGAGCCAAAGAAGCCCATAATCCAGCCCCAGCGCCGAGCTTGATATATCGGGAGATTCTGTGGTTTGTGAAAATACGTCTCCAGTGTTTATATCAGTGGTATATGTGTGATTGACCTCAGCAGCATATCCTTTATATCTTCCGCGTATTGAGCGGATATTTAGCCCCCATAGGCGATTGCCTTCCCCACCAGCAAATGAAAAGCAAAGGTTATATAGATAGTACGCTCCGAGAGGCAACTCGGCTCTTTCAAGATTTTGTCCTGGGTTATTGGGGTCAGGACCATTTGAATATTTAACTACTCCTTGTCCTATAATGGTTCCATATCCAGTAAGAGCGAAGCGATTGCCCGAAAGAGCGAAGAAAGGCGTGATTTCTGCTGAAACTGTTTTGTTATTAGTTTTTATGAGAATATCCCTGGCGTCATTAAGGTCATCAAGTGTAACTTCGTTATTTTCTGCATTATCCGCTATATCTGCCAATTTTTCCCAATCATCAATTGTATCTACATTCTCAACTCTTGCGGAAATGCTGAAAGGCATATGAAAACCCTTCAGAAGCGCCAATCCCGCTGGGTTCCAGAATGGGGCATAGGGGTTATCGCAGAGCGCAACGCCCGCGCCTCCCATAGCGACGATACTTGCATTAGCGCCCATAATCCCTCCCCCTATTTTGGAAGGAGTAGGGGGTGAGGCGCTAATGCCATTAGCCAAAAGAAGCACCGCTATAGCCAACACAAAAACTACAAGCAACTTTTTCACTTCTCTCATACCTCCTTTTTTAGATTTTTTAATTATTGGACATAAAAAAATCCTGTCAATATTTTTTAAATTAGCGCCTTTCTTTACACGAAATCAAGCGGTAAAATAGTTTAAAATGAGGAAATTTATCGCTAGCCTTGTAGCGAAGTCACTCACTAAATCGCTAAGAGCCTTTCAACTGGGAGGGAGAACAGCTCTTCCCGGTTTCTTGGCGGAGAAAATCTTCCCATCCCTTCTTTCCGAACTCCGTGAGAACTTCTCAAAAGGAATCATCCTTATAACCGGGACGAATGGAAAGACTACAACGGCAAGGCTTGTCACTAATGTTCTAAAGGCGAAAGGCTATAGAGTAATCCACAACTTTACGGGTTCAAACCTAACAAGAGGGATATTGGGGCAAATCCTCATAAACTATTCTCTTCAATGGGCAAGCCACGGTCATCTGGGCTATTATAAATGCTTAAATTGCGGTTTCCAAAGAACAAATCTTGACATATCCGCCCTCTCCATCTGCACTGCTTTGGATATTGAACTGAAATCAACAATTGATGTGTTGAGTGAGGCTACGCCGGATTTTGGAAGATTGGAGAGATTCAAAGTTGATTCAAAAGAATGTATCCTTCTTCTTGCGGAGAATCCCGCTGGCTTCTCCATAAATATTGATACAGTCAAAAGAGAGAAGAGAAAGAAGAACTTCCTAATCATTTTGAACGATAATCTCGCCGATGGAACGGATACATCCTGGATTTGGAATGTTGATTTTGAGAGCTTAAAGGACGAGGATTTTCGCTTTGTTATATGCTCGGGGATAAGGGCTGAGGATATTGCTCTTCGCTTAAAATACGCTTGCATCCCTCAAGCTAAAATTGAGATAATAAACGATGTAAGACAAGCCTTTCAAAGGGCGGTCGCACTTATGAACGATGACGAGCGTCTTTATATCCTTCCCAACTACACCGCTATGCTGGCAATAAGGGGTTATTTGGCGGGAGAAGGACTTCTAATGGATTTTTGGAGGTCTCAATGAGGATAGAAATCTCCTACCTATCTCCCGATTTGATGAGCCTTTACGGAGATGTGGGAAATGTAATAACGATTATCAGACGTTGCCAGTGGAGAAATATAAAATGCGAAATCTATGAGGTTAAGGCAGGGGAAAGAGCGGATTTTAGGCGAGCCGATCTGCTCTTTATGGGTGGAGGACAGGATAAAGGGCAAAGGATAGTGGGAAAAGATTTGCAAAATTATAAGGAGGAGATAAAAGGGCTCGTTGAGAATGGTCTGCCTGCTCTGCTGATCTGCGGTGGCTATCAGCTTTTTGGAAAGTATTCCAAAACGAAAGACGGAGTCTATATCCCGGGAATTGATGTGCTGGATATTTGGGCTGTTGGAGGGGAAAGGAGGATGATTGGAAATGTTGTCATTGAATCCCTTTTGTTCGACCAACTCGTTGGATTTGAGAATCATAGCGGTAGAACATTTCTGGGAGAGAAGGTCAAGCCTCTTGGAAAAATTGTGAAAGGGTATGGAAATAATGGGAGAGACAAGTTAGAGGAAGCGATTTATAAAAATGTGCTCGGAACATATTTACATGGACCTTTTCTTCCCCAGGTTGCGGATTGGCTTATAGCGAAGGCACTTTCCTATCGCTATAAGGACTATAAGGAGGAGATATCACTTGAGCCAATGGATGAGACATTGGAGCATTTAGCTCACAATTCCCAAGAAAGGAGGGCGTATACGGCGAAGACCTTACACATATGAAGAATCCATCATTTGCTTTAATCTTCCTCCTCTGGATTTCCGCTTTTAGCGAGGGTATCCTCGGGGAAAAGATTCTCTATGATGGTCTGATGCTGAGCTCTACTCAACTGCTTGACCCAATTCCCGCGAAACCAACATCTCAGCTGATTTCCAAGGACGGTCTATCCCTTCGTTTATCCTCAACGGGTTCTATTTGCGAGGTGCAAGTTAGGGGAGAAAGATATGGAACCAAAGGGGATTTGCTCAGCGGTTTCTTCGTCAGGGATGTGATAAGGGATTCAATCTATAATCTCAAGGGAAAGTTATCAAAGGTTAAGAATGGAGCAATACTGCAAACCGCTGAGCTCACGGAAGCTTCCCTTGTTTTCCAAGCGGTTTATGAAAGCCATCGCGATTTCATCAAGGTGAAAGGAAGCATAAAGGATACATCGGGAAATGATAGGGCAATAACCCTTTATTTTGCCCTTCCCATTGATGCAATAGGTTGGTTTTGGTGGGATGATATCGTTGCAAAACGCTCAATAGAGGAAGGCAAGGAATTTATAAACGCAGAGGAAGATTGCCCCTTTGGAGCAAATGGAAAACATTCCCGCTATCCCCTTGCCACCATTTCAAACAGAGATAAATCCCTAACGATTGCCATCCCGATGGATAAGCCAGTTGTCCATCGCCTCGTTTACAATTCTCAAACAAAGCTGTTCTTCATCGCGTTTGACTTCGCCCTTGTAAAAGATACTTTAAAATTCCCTTCTCGTGCTGATTTTGAATTTCTCATTTATACTTCCGACCCTCGCTGGGGGTTCCGTTCCGCTTTGGAGCGATATTATTCCTTTTATCCTTCCTTCTTCGTGAAGAGGGTGCAAAAGGAAGGTGGATGGTATGTTTGGGGAAATATTAAGGACATGCCCGAGGCAGCTGATGCGGGATTCATGTTTCACTGGGGTCCAAGCGGACCGGAGGCTGTGAAATATGACAACGAGAAGGGATTTTATTCTCTCCTATACAATGAAATTGAATTTTATCAATTATCGCTGGGCGACTTCAAGGAAAATCCATCTTATAACGATGCAATTTATAGACTAAGGAAGACCGCCGAGGGTGATAAAGGGACATTGGACATTTTAGACAAGCTCGCCTACACTGGTGGCTCTGGATTCTTCGGACAGATTCCGAGAAGGGAATATTTCAAGCAGATATCTAAAGCGGTCTTGAAATCGGCTCTCTATGACGAAAGTGGAAATACTATTTGTATGATTGGAAACTTTCCCTGGATAGGCAATAGTGGTTGGGGAGCGATTTTCCCCTGCAACTTGGACCCTGAAATACCCGACGGCTATGGAAGATTCAACATTGATTTTTCCTACAAATCCGCTTTTGAGCAACATAAAAAGCAGGGAGCCCGTTTGGATGGCTTCGCCCTTGATTCTTATGGAGGATATGGCGATGATAAAAGAATGAATTTCAGAAGAGAGCATTTCCCTTATGTTGATTTCCCCTTGACCTTTTCCTTTAAAGAAAAGCGTCCCGTCATTGTTCAATACTTCTCTCTCATTGAGTGGACGAAAGCTCTTGCAGGGAGATATCATCCTCAAGGGCTTCTGCTTATGGCGAACTGCGCTTGGGCACAAGCCCCTGCCTTCCTCACCTTCTCCGCTCCCTATTTGGATATATTTGGTGCAGAAGCTCCCTATCACCCTGACCCTCGTTTCATTCGCTCAATCGCCTATCATAAGTCCTGTACAGACCTCCCTTACTCCCCTCGTCCTGAATGGGAGGTTAAATTTCATCTTCTATATGGAATCTTCCCTGGACACGGCAATGATTTGAATCTTCTCAAGAAATATAATCCCTACTTGCAAATCCTCGCGAAAGCTGGCTGGGAGCCAGTGACTTATGCTTATCCCGATAAGGAAGAAATTTTGATTGAGCGTTTCGGAAAAGGTAAAGTAATCTATCTATCTGTCCACAATCCTAAAGACGAAGCCAAAAGTTTCAATTTATTCGTTGAGATTGACAAGCTGGGCTTGAAAAATATAAAGGCTACTAATTTATTGACAGGCGAGGCTTTGCGGGTTCTACCTTCTGGTAAGAAAGCGAGAATCCAAATTAATATTTCCTCTAAAGATACATTTGTGATAAAAATAGAAGAGGTGAAAGAGATGAAACCTGCATATTTGGAGAGATACAAATATCCAC
Organism: bacterium; assembly: GCA_014360495.1. Classification (NCBI taxonomy): domain Bacteria; species bacterium. Next base: position 261,810 of record JACIXR010000004.1, on the reverse strand, counting down.
GCCTCATTCTAATGCCCACTGGTAAGAAGGGGGAGTTTGACAGCGAGCTCGTGGATTGCTTCAAAATGGTTTTGGATTACGATAAGGGTGTGGGAGAGCTTTATCAAAAGGACGGTTATTACTATGCGGTTTACACAGGATTTGATGGAGAATCCTATCGCTGTGGTCTAGTGCGAAGCGAGGACCTTTTGAATTGGGAGAAGCTTGGCTTGATTTTGGATACAGGTAAAGAGGGCGAATTTGATTTCGGCTCAGCGGGAGGAGGGGTTGCTTTTAAATGGAAAAGCAAATTCTATATGGTTTATACTGGTTATCCCTTTAAGGGATATGAGAATGGTCCAGGGAAGATTGGATTAGCTGTTTCCACTGATTTAATTCATTGGAGGAAATTAGGTGTTATCTTGGAGCCGGAAAAGGAATACAAATGGGAGGCGGGAGGTTTGTATCAGCCTTTCCCATTAATATACGATGGGAAATTTTATATATTTTATAACGCGAAAGACGAAAAAGAAGAGTGGATTGAGCAAACGGGATTGGCGATTTCCGAGTTGAAAGAGCCTTTTAAATTTACTAAATATCCAAACAATCCCGTTCTCCCTGTGGGTGATGCGGGAAGTTGGGATAGCAGATTTGCTTCTGACCCCTGGCTCATAAGGATTGGGGGTAAATGGCATATGTTCTATTACGGCTTCAATGGGGTTCATGCCCAAGATGGCGTTGCAATCAGCGACGACTTAAAAAGATGGAAGAAATCTCCTTTCAATCCCATTTTAGAAGTGGGTGAAGCTGGTAGCTATGACGAAATTCATGCCCATAAGCCGTGCGTGGTCTTTAAAGGAAGAGTATATTACCACTTCTATTGTGCGGTGGGCAGTAAAGGGAGGTGCATAGCCCTTGCGACAAGCGTCCCTTTGGTGCAAGAAGAGATACATTAAACAACTCATTTTTATTTCCTTTGTTGTTGTAGCTTTTATCCATGCGAAAGGAGGGGGAACTGTGCCTATTGAGTTGACATCATATGGAAAATCCGTATTTCGGCTTGAGTTTCGCCCATTGCCTCAAACTATGGAGGCAACCTTCAATGAAGTTGAGCAAAGGCTCGCTGAAAGCGGAGTTGATGCCCGTTGGATAAGCGTTGTTGACCCATGGGGAAGTCCCGTATATTCATCAAATATAATCCCTTCCCCTTATCCTCACGCCGAAAAGAACGAGGAAATCCTCCACAGGTGGATAGAGGTCATTCATTCAAAGGGATTGCCGGTTATGAGTTGGTACCCCCTTATCTTTTCCGAATCCGGCTGGAAGACCCATCCTGAATGGAGACAGGTTTCCCTTCTTCCCTGGCCGGAGGGAAAAGCGAAGGAAATTTCCTGTTGTATCAATTCGGGATATGGCGACGCCCTAATTGAGCTCATGTGCGAGGCAATCGGTCGTTTCAAATTGGATGGCATTTGGTTTGATGGTTCCGCCTTCACCCAAATCTGGGAAAGACCCCTTCCACTCACCTGTTTTTGTCCATCCTGTCGGGAAAAATTTAAAAAGGAGACTGGACTTGATTTGCCAGAAAAGATGGATTGGAATGACCCAGTATTCCGCCGTTGGGTTGCCTGGCGTTTCAGGGTATTCGGAGAATATATCGGTAAGGCGGCAAGGGAGATAAGACAGCGTTATCCAAATGTGGTAGTGGTTGTGAATCACTATCATCGCCCCCAAATCCCTTGGCATAGTGCCATTCCTCTTGATATCTATGAAGCCGATATAATCACAGGCTCCGAGGCAACGGGTATGGATGCCGTTGACCTCACGATGCGACTCTGCCGAGCCTATGGACGACCTCAAAGTGAGGTCTGGCGTCCCCTTGATGTCGGCGATGAGCCTGAGCAATCCCCCCAAACAAACGACCTCCTCCATCATGCCCTCTCCTGCTATATAGCGGGAGGAATGCCTTCATTCGGCTACCCGGGTGGTGATTTCAACAAAGTTTATCAAACAGTTAGACTGATTTCCCCCATAATGCGGGCGATTCATCCCTATGTCGGCGGCAAATCCTTTCCCTATCTCGCTATCCATATCTCCCAGCAGTCGGAAACCTTCTATTTCGGTAGAGCCATTGACGGAAAGGGATGGAAATTGGAGCCTTTCTTCGCTCTCCTCAATCGCTGGACAAAGGAACTCATGAACCTTCACATTCCTCTCGATTATATTTACGATAAGGCTCTCACAAAGAAAACTCTCGCCCGCTACAAAGTCCTTCTCCTCCCTCTATCTCCTGCCCTATCCAATCAACAGGCAGAGGCTATATTGGATTTTGCGGAAAAAGGAGGAATCGTATATTTAGGTCCCGGTTGCGGAGAGCTTGATGAATGGGGCGAGCGGAGGGGAAGAAATCCCCTTGGGGAAAAGCTCGGTTTCAAATTTGAGGATATTTATCCTCCCAGTGCCTCCGAAATTCATCAACATACAATCCTGTCTCCAAAGGGAGTTAGCCTTACCGTGCTAACTTCTTTATATGCTCCCATTAAGACGCTTGGGAAAGGATGGGAAATCCTCTTCAAGGAGCGAAGTTCTAACGCACCAGCCATTGCTTTGAGGAAATATGGGAAAGGATTCTTCATCCTCTCCTCAATAGATTTGCAAGCAGTTTATCCCTGGCAACCGATAGAAGGGCTGGATACGAAAATTTCTCCCTGTTTTGAAAATCCTGCTGAGGGAAAAGCCTGCGCCGAATTCATAGACGCGCCAAAAGCACCTTACAATTTCTGCCCCGATATGGAGATACAGAACTTTCCCGCAATTGATGAGGAAAGATATATAGGTGGAAAGATGAGTTTTTACATTAAAGTGAAGGATGCCGATGCCCAGATAGAGATGAGAAATTTGGAAACGGGAGCAACAGGGGTTCTCCTTCATTTTTCCTCTTCTGGTCATTTAACTATAAATGGGAAGGATATCATCGCTTTTCCGCTAAACGAATGGTTGAAAGTTGAGGCGGAATTTCGTTTCCCAAAGGAATCGGATGCTGGAAAGGTTGACATAAGACTCTTTCTTTCGGATAAATTAGAGGAAAGGAAGGACTTGCCTCTACTAAGCGACGGATTTAAGCGATGCGATTGGGCAGTTATTTTCGCTCCAGGGACTAAAGAGGGGAGATTTTGGGTTGATGATGTGGAGATTTACGGTGTGAAATCAGATGGAGTAGAGGTTCTTTTATTTAATGAAGATTTTGAGGGATATGGAAAGGAGTCTCCTCCAAAGCTCTGTCAATTGCTATGGGAGAGGATAAAGGAATTGGCTCCACCTCCTTTTGAATTAAGAGAAGGGAAGGAAATACGCGTAGGTGCTTTTGAGAAAAACGGGGTCATTTATCTTCATCTTCACAATCCTCGCGGGACTTGGCGGGATTTCGGAAAGGATGAAGGAGAAAAATTGGAGATTCTCTTTCGCTTTCCATTTAAACAAGCTAATCTCCCATTGAAAAACAACTCTAATTTAAATGTGAGGAAAGAAGGGAAACTATACATTATCTCCCTTTCCGCTCCTTCGCTTTATGAGATAATATCTTTGAAGAGGTGATGAATATGAGAAAATCGCTTTTGGTTTTACTTTTGATGATGCCTTTTTATGCCGTCAGTGAAAGATTGCCAGCTTTAGATTTTTCCTCTTTGTTCACTCCCCTTCTGGGCGAAACGAGATGCGAAAACGCATTGTGGTGGGAGAATCCGGAGGGAAAGAGGTTCACTAAAAGGGAAGTCGTGATTGCTGATTTGAAAGGACCAGGGATAATCACTATGATACATTTCGCTATGCCTGAGAAGCTGAAGCTTGACAGAAGTATAATCTTGCGCATTTTCTGGGATGGAGAGAAGAACCCAAGCGTTGAGGTTCCTCTCGTTGATTTCTTCTGCGACCCCAACGGCACATTAGATAATATAAATACCATACTTGTGGACAAGAAAAGGGGTTGGAATGCCTACTTCCCGATGCCCTTCAGAAAATCAGCCAAGATAGTTCTTTATTTTGATGACGAGCATATACCAGAGGAAGCGATAAACTCTTATGCCCCCTGTTATTCATATGTTATGTGGCGTCCCCTTCCTTCTTTACCCCCTAACGCTCTTTATTTCCATGCATATTGGCGACAGGAGAAAATCCTCTTGGGCAAAAGGGATTATATAGCCTTAGAAGCAAATGGAGAGGGACAGGTTGTCGGTTTGAATGTCACCGTGAGGGGAGTCCAACCCGGTGGGATAGGTTATCCCGTTGACCAAAATGTAAAGTTCTATATTGACGGGGAAAAGGAACCCTCAATTGAGTGGCAGGGAATGGAGGATGCGTTTGGATTTTCCTATGGCTTTCCCGAGGACAAGACCATCTTCCTTTATAGAGGGTGGCATCCCTATTACAAATATGGTGCTTTCGCCTATAAATTCCTCCTAACGGACCGAATTTCCTTCAAGAAATCCCTAAAGGTAGCAATTGGTTTCGGAAAAAACGAGCATCCGATATTCAGGCAAATCTACTCCCAACCTTCTCACACTCTTGAATTCTCCACCACGGTTTATTGGTATCAGAGGGAACCACATAAACCAAACCTACCCTTGCCTTCCTATACGCTTCGCCTTCCTTCTCCGGATGCGATGCAAATAGCTGAAAGTGAGCAATTGGCGAAGAAGTATCGTGAGGAAGGGATAACTTTGAGCTTACGTTGTGGTCATCCCGATGGAGATGTTGAGTTTAGGGAAAGAGGCTGGGATTATCGTTGGAAAGAGGGCTATTCCTTCTACAATCCATCCCTTTGGCCTGGTGAGGTTAGCCATTGTTGGGCGGGATGGAAGAGGCTGAGATTTGACATCTTTTGTCCGAAGGGAGCGAAGGGAAATTTGCGGTTTTTCATAATAGACCCAGATAATTTCGCTGGCGGAAGAATCCAAGGGATAACTGTAGAGGGAAGAGAAATCGGTTTGTTTAAGGATTTTCAGAAAGGAAAGTGGGTAGAGGTGGAAATAAAGGAGGAGGATACAATGGATGGAGTTATATCGGTAGTTATGGAAAACCTAAAGGAAGGCGGAAATGCAGTGGTTTCCTTTGTGCAATTCAGGGAAAGGCGTTAACGCTGTTTGCCTGTTTTTCTAAAGCCAAAGATTGTGATTAGCATAGGTAAAAAAAGGAGGAGAAGTATATAATCGCCGAGATAAGTGTATGGCGTGTTCTTCCCTTCCCCAACCTTTCCCACTAAGACAGCAGGGACAAAAAGACCTGCTCTCTTCAAGATTTTTCCATCTGGGGCGATTATGGCGGAGATTCCCGTGGTTGTTGCTCGGAGGAGATAGCGTCCTTCTTCACAGGCACGCAAAGAGGAAAATGCAAGGTGTTGCTCCCCTGCCCAAGTTCTCCCAAACCAAGAATCGTTTGTTATTACAACCAATATATCCGCCCCTTTAATGGAATATTCCCGAGCTATCCTGGGGAATATTGACTCAAAGCATATTATGGGACCCAATGAGAAGCCCTTGCATTCCAAGGGATGCCACCCCTTTCCCGGAGTGAAATCAAAATCTCTTACTCCCAGCTTTTTCAACCAGGGGAAAATTTTCCTCCAGGGAACGAACTCACCGAAGGGAACCAATTGAACCTTGTCATATCTGCCCATGATTTTCCCATCTGGAGAGAAAAGGAGAGCGCTATTATAAATTCTTCCTTTTTCCTCTATTGGAGAACCTATTAAGACATAGCTGTTCTTCTCTCTTGCCAAATTCTCTACCCATTCTCGCACCTTTTGAACATCGGGGATGGAAACGGGAAAAGCTGTTTCAGAGAAAACGATTAAATCTTGCCTTGGTAAGCCCCTAAGCATAGGTTCGTAAGCTCTCATAAGTTCATCAATTGAAGGACTACTCCATAGCCCAGCTTGACGAGTTACCCTTTCTCCTATCCCTGCTTGCGTAACGGCTACCCTGATGTTTCCTTCCTTTGGATGATAGAGAATGTTCATTCCAAAGCCGATTATGTGGGCGATGATTAAAGTAAGGAGTGAACTTTTAATTCCTCTTTTTAAGGGTAATAAGGCAAGGAATCCGTTGTGCATTGCAAGAATGAAGGTTAGGAGAAACATACCTCCTATTTTGCAGATACCCAAAAGGGGGGTATCAAGGTATTGACTTTGAGCCAAGGAACCCCAAGTGAAGCCGAAGCGTCCCAAGCTCCTCAGGTAATCAAACCCTGTCCATATGGAGGCGAAAATTAAAGCTCCTTGCCAATCTTCTCGCTTTAATAGCGAGAAAAAAAGGGATATTAAGGCGAAATAGAAGCCCTCAAAAAGGGACAGGGCTATCCATGGTATAATCCCGAAGATAAGTATCCAGTAAAGGAGACAGCCGATGAAGACGAAGCCGAAAAACCAGCCGAGGAAGAAAGCGTTTATCGGTTTTCTGCCTTTTATAACAATTATGAAAGGGACGAGAGCAAACCATGCTATTGGAAACAGGTTTGCTCTCGGGAAGGCAAGGACTAAAAGTAAGGCTGAGGAGCAGAGGAAGAAGAGACTCACTTACCTCTGCTTCTCAGCACTTGCGTTCTTATCCTATGCGCCTGCTCCAGCCTCTGGGCCAAATTCTTCTTTATTTCCTCAACGGCGGCGCGAGTGAAAAAGATTTTGTCCCCCTTCTTGGGAGGAGTAATAACTCCTTTATGGAGCCAGGTGTAGAAGGTTTGCCTGCTGATGCCCAATTGTCTCGCTACCCAACTTATTGATTGCCCTACTTGGTCCTTTACCATATCTTTGATATCCTGTGGAGTTGGGCATTTCTTCTTCAGCTCCTGTACTTCCTCTTTGAGAAATAGACGTTTCCCTCCCATCCTCTTCACAGTGAGGAAGCCTCCCTTCACCAACTTCTGTAGAACAGAATCGTTGATGCCAAGGATTTCCTTGGTTTCCCTTGCGCTCAAATGTTTCTCCACGAATTCCTTCGCTTTTTCCACATACTCTTGAGTATAATATCTCTTCCTCCCCACTTTGGGGGCGGGTGGAAGCCCTCCCTTCTTCTGCCAGCTGATCAGTCGGGCAACAGTGATGCCCAACTCCTTCGCTACTTCAGATGCTTTTAGTCTCTTTTCTTTTTCCATCCAAATCACTTCCTTTCCGTAAAAGCTATTAGCTTATTTAAAGCCTGAACATAGGCTTTCGCCGCCGCCTCCAAGATATCCTGCGATGCCCCCTTACCGGAATATATCTGCCCCTCCCTTTCCACCCTTACTGTAACCTCACCAATCGCTTCCGTCTCTCCAGTAATTGACTCAACCCTGAAATCCACCAATTGATGGGGGGTTGCGAAGATTTTCGCTATCGCTTTATAAATAGCATCAACCGGTCCAACACCAACAGCTGACTCCACAAAGGCAGTATTCTCTTTGATAAGCCTAACAGTCGCCGTGGGTAGCAGTCCTGAACCTGAAGTAACCTGTACATAATCCAAACTCATTATCTCCGGTGGAGTGTAGACCTCGTCCGAGATTATAGCCTCAATATCCCTATCCGTCATCCCTTTCTTCCTGTCTGCTACTTCCTTAAAACGCACATAAGCCCTTGCTAATTCCTCCCTTGAAAGGTCGTATCCTAACTCACGGACCTTTTCCTCAAAGGCGTGTCTGCCGGAATGCTTACCTAAAACAATCCTGCTCTGAGGAACGCCAACTTGACGAGGGTCTATTATCTCGTAAGTTCTTCTGTCCTTCATCACTCCGTGGACATGGATTCCCGCCTCGTGGGCAAAGGCGTTATCACCAACTATCGCTTTATTTGGTTGAATCGGCAGCCCTGTTAGGTCGGATACAAGTCTGCTTGTGCGATAAATCTGGGTTGTATCTATATCAACCCTTAAGGGGAAGTAATCCTTTCTCGTTATGATAGTCATTATCACTTCCTCAAGGGCAGCGTTTCCCGCTCTCTCCCCGATTCCGTTTATAGTCCCTTCAACTTGTCTCGCCCCAGCCAACACGGCTGAAAGAGAATTCGCTACAGCTAACCCCAAATCATTATGGCAATGAACGCTTAATATTGCCTTATCAATTCCTCTTACTTGCCCTCTAATTTTCTTTATGAGTTCACCGAATTCCCAAGGGAGAGCATAGCCAACGGTATCTGGAACATTAATCACTGTGGCGCCCGCTTCCAGAACGGCCTCAAATACCTCGCAAAGGAAATCAGGGTCTGAACGAGTTGCATCCTCAGCGGAGAATTCAACATCATCCGAGTATTCTTTGGCGAGCTTGACCGCTTCAATAGCCGCTTTCTTTACCTCGCTTGGGGTCATCTCCAGTTTCTTCTTCATATGTATTTCCGAGGTGGCGATGAAGGTATGAATGCGTTTCCTCTTTGCAAGCTTCAACGCTTCTCCCGCTGCTTTTATATCTTCTTCCTTAGCCCTCGCCAATGCGCAGATTATAGGACCTTCAACTGTTTCCGCTATCTGCTTCACTGCTTCAAAATCACCTTTTGAGGAAATGGGAAATCCAGCCTCTATCACATCTACTCCCAAGCGAGCAAGTTGTTGTGCAATTTGAAGCTTTTCCTCGGGATAGAGGGAGGCTCCCGGCGATTGCTCGCCGTCTCTCAATGTCGTATCAAAAATGTATACTTTTTCAGACAAGCCAGTCACCTCGTATATTATTTTACATAGTATTCCCTTTTTGTCAAGGCTATGTGTTATAAAATCTTTAAATTAGATAATATCGGTGAAGTATGGAGTAGAAGCGGTAAAGGGAGCTTTCGGCGTTTCAAGAAATATGGGAAGTCTTCTAAGGAGTCTCAAATGTTTTGGAATTATACACTTTCTTCACTTTTCCGTTTAATTTCTCTAAAATTATAAAAAGGAGGAATGCCTATGGCTGTGGGTAGGTTCCAGGTTATGGCTATGTTGCAAGCTGCGAGGGCGCATATCCTCGGTCTTCCCGAGGAATCCGCCTTTAGCTGGGGACTTAATAGGGCGATATTTTACGCTGCCGCCAAAAAAGGCTTTAAGAAAGCCCTTCCCCCACCTCGCCTTGAGGAGCTTTTCCCGCAAAAAAGAAAAGAGGAAATAGAAAAGCTGAGGAAAACATTTGGCGTTTATCATCTGGGAGACGAGATGGCATATAGCGTTGAGATAGATGGAAAGCTACTCTTTACAATTGGCAAGGAGATACAGGATGAAAAAGCCTTTAAGAAGCAAATAGCTTCTCGCTTTGGCGACCTCTTTCCCCAAGCTTGGGAGGAAGCCCTTAACATCTGCCGGCAATACGATAAGGGCGTTCTCCTTTCCCAAAGATATTTCTACGAGACCGTCTACAAACCGCGCAGAGACGAATTAGCGAAGAAATGGAGTGAGCTCGTCGCGGGTAAACGCGTCACCTAAGCTTTCAACTTCCGCCAATATTCCGTTGCAATTGGTGCTTCCTTGCCAACGATGTAGAGGGAACTTAATTCCTTCAGCACTATCCCTTCCTGACCCCTCTCCACAGCTTCCCTCAAATGGGTGGACAAATCAATTAGCGGTTTATACTCTAGGGAGAAAAAGGGTGCTGATAGTTTAAGCGAGAGGAGGGCTTCTTTCCTCTTCTCTAAAGGCAAATTCCCGAGAAATTCACCGTTAAGGAAAATCACATCAAAAACCAAAACTTGAGCGGAGCGCGCTCCCCTCTCAGTGAAAAGAGAGGGAATGAATCGCCGTCCCTCAGGATGGCAAAGTTCCGCATCCAAAAGGGTTCCCTTGGGCAAAATTTTACCTGCCATTTCTATAAGATAGGGAAGCCGAGGAGTCCAATTGGGATGGCGTTCCAACCTCCTTCCCCAAATCTCGCATCTTTCATCTTCGTACTTGATTATCTGTACCCGCCAGCCATCCACTTTAGGCTCCCATATCCAGTTGCCTTCCAACTCCTCACCGAAATAGGGAATAGGTTGCATCAACCAAATAGGTCCGGTGAGGCGCAATTCCCTACCTTTTCAGCAGTCCTCTTCTATGCATCTCCTCCGCAATTTGTACTGCGTTTAAAGCCGCTCCTTTTCGTAGATTATCCGCGACTATCCAGAGATGAAGTCCTGTCTCAACGAAGGGGTCTTCCCTTATCCTCCCAACGAAAACCTCGTCCTTTCCATCCGCATCTATCGGCATAGGATAGCTTCTACCCGAGTGTGGAGACGGCTCATCAATAACCTTAACACCCGGTGCGCGCCGCAAAATCTCCCTTGCCTCTTCAGCGGTTATCTTCTCTTCCGTTTCTATATATACTGCCTCGCTGTGACAATTGAAAACTGGCACACGAACGCAGGTAGCTGTTATCTTTATATCGGGGTCGTGAAGTATCTTATGCGTTTCGTTTACCATCTTCATTTCCTCGCTTGTATAGCCAATCTCGTTGAATGAACCGATATGTGGTATCAAATTGAAGGCTATTCTGTAGGGATAGGCATAGGTCATCTTGACATCTTCCGAGTAAATCAACTGCAAAATGGATTGCTGACGAAGCTCCGCTATAGCATCCCTTCCCGTGCCTGAAACAGCTTGATATGTTGCTGCGAAAATCCTCTTAATCCTTGACCTTTCGTAAAGTGGTTTTAAAGCTACCACCATTTGAATGGTGGAGCAATTGGGATTTGCTATTAGCCCCTTGTGCCACTCCAAATCCTCGGGATTGACTTCAGGCACAACTAAGGGAACATCTGGTTCTAAGCGAAAGGTGGCGGAATTATCTATCACAGTCGCCCCTCTTTTAACTGCTTCCTTTGCGAAGAGCTCGCTCGCCCTTTCCGTCCCTGCAAATAAGGCTATATCAACCCCCTCAAACTCCTCTGGCTTGGTTTCCTTTACGGTGTATTTCATTCCATCAACCTCTACTACCCTGCTTGAACGGGCGAGGACCTTTATCTCTTTTATGGGCAAAGAACTGGTCTTAAGGACTCGCAGGAGTTCCTCTCCTACAGCTCCAACTCCTACAACAGCTACGCTATAGCCTTCTCGCATTCCTCTTACCTCCTTAAAATCCTAACAGCTTTTCTAATCCGACGATTACTTCCTTCAACTTCAAACATTTTCTAATCGCCAAAAGGACCCCAGGCATATAACATTCCCTGGAAGGGGCATCGTGGCGAATAGTGAGCGTTTCCCCTTGCCCTCCAAAGATTATCTCCTGATGAGCGACAAGCCCTGGCAGGCGAACGGAATGAATTCTAACGCCCCAGCGTGTATCTCCCCTTGAAGGCTGCTCTTCTCCTTCTTGGGGAATTTCCTTCCCTTCGCTGAGCAATTGAGCTGTTCTTATAGCCGTTCCTGAGGGTGCGTCAAGCTTCTTATCGTGGTGAAGCTCTATTATCTCCACAGCTGGAAGATACTTTACAACTTGTCTTGCTATCTGCATCATCAGGTTGGCGCCCAAGGAGAAATTGGGAGCGATGAAAGCTCCCACTCCATATTCCTTTGCCCATTCCTTGAGCTCCTCTATATCCTCAGGTTTTAAGCCCGTCGTCCCGACAACCGAGACGACCTTATTCATCATGGCTTTCCTTATGTTGTCTTTAACGGATGCGGGAGTAGTGAAGTCAACCATTATATCAGGCGATGTCCTTTTCAATGTTTCCTCAAGGTCACCCTCAATGAGGATTCCCAATTTCCCAATACCTGCCACTTCTCCTGCGTCCTTGCCGATTTCCCTGACATCAACAGCTCCCACGAGTTGGAGGTCTTCCTCTTGGGAAATCGCCTTCACGACCTCCTTACCCATCCTTCCCGCTGCCCCGCAAACTAACACCTTTATCATATAATCAGCCTCCTTTCGCAAATTTTAAATAATTTTAACTTCTAAAATTATCAAGGGCAATTAAAGGGAGCTTCCTTTTTTAATGAAGATGGGATTTGTCATTGCTAATGGGAAGGCGCTATCTTTCTCCATGACTTGTGCTATTACCCATCCATCTTGGAGTTGAAGCCTAAATTCTCCCGAGAACATCTTCATCCCTCCCAAGGGGATTGTATGAAATACTTTACCATTATTAACGAGTTCAATTCTGTCTATCGGTGATATACTATCAACTTCAACCCTTACCGTTACCTCACCTTGAACAAGAGATGTCGTTTCGCCGGGAATCTTGCCATTTATTGAGAGGAATATAAGGGCGCCACGGGAGATAAAGCTATGTCCGTTTAACAAGGCTTTGGTCACATTATCAGCCGTTAAGGGGAGATTACCCAAATAAACATAGGTCCTGCGCGCGCCAACTTTTGAGCTTTTTCTATTATGAGTATCGGTTGCTGTATCGCCGAAGATTTTCCAGCCCTTGTTTAGAAGTTCCCAAAGAAGATAGGCTGATTGAGGCTCCTTTGGTCCATCATCGTTCCAAATTTCCAGTAAGGGAAGCAAAGGCGTTTGCCTCGCTATCTCGGGTGCCTTAGGAGTGCCACCCCAATAAGGATGATTCAATTTTATCGCTACTACTTTACCTTGCCTATTCATCCTCCTTACCACCCTAACTACATCACTAAGCGAGGAGTTGGCGTTCTCCTTGACAGTCCCATTTATTATGTTTGCGTGATAGGTCGTGCTGAATTCCTCACCAGGTATAACGACGAACTCACCTTCCCGTGAAAGGGACATTCCCTCCTTATGTGCGATATGAAGGTGTTGGATGTTGGGACCAACTGCATGGTCTGTAAGGACAATCCAATCCAATCCCTCTCCCATTCCCGCCTCAACCATCTGGAGGGGAGTATCGTTTCCATCAGAATAAATCGTATGAGTATGGGTGTCTCCACAATACCAACCAAGTGGTCGTTTAAGCCTCCTTCTCAACCCTATGCTTAAGCTTTTCACCTCAGCTGTTGTCATCAATTGATAGGGCTCATATTCAAATCCCCTTGAAAAAGTAATCGTGTAAAGAACATCTGGTATGAGAGACAAAACGCAATGCCCCTCAGCATCTGTGTATTGAACATAGCTTTCCAAAAGGGTTTGGGGTGAAGTGATGTCAATTCTTGCGGGAATGGGAGTATTTGAACCCTCTTCAAATGTTTTTACATATACATTTTCAAATTTAATAATGGGGGAGTCTGTGAAAAATAGCCTTAACTCCTGTTCTATTCCAATTGAATAAAAATCCGTAACATCGCTTACAACCAATTTCCAAACCCCCTCCAAATTTTTCCCCTTTATCTCGCAAAACTCCACACTTCCCCTACCCAAACCACCCCAACTCTCCTTAAAGGAAACCTTTTTCGGTGATTCAAAACTAACCTTCACATTATTCGCTTCTTTGGGTCTTAGGAAATTAAATCTAACCCTTTGTATGGGAGGAATTTGAATCGTGAAGATGTGATTGGCTTGTGAGCCAAAGTGAGGGGGAGCAAAGCGAACTCTTGCCCTCGGTTCCATTTTCACATAAAGGTCAACATCCCCTTCCGTGCGAACAATAAAGAAATTGCGAACGGTGCCAGCTCCAGAAGGTGCTTGAGGACCGCTTATGCTCAACCGCCATACCCCCCATTTCCCCATAGTTGTTATTCCGTATTGCGACCATTCACCCTTCTTATATTCTTGAAGACGTTCAGCTAAGCTACCATCTGGGTAATATAAAGTAAAAGAGGATGGTTGGCTAACTTCTTCTTCGTCAGCCTGGTCGTAAATAGCAAGGGTAAAGGAGGAGGTAGTTGGAGGCACGAATATATTCAGGGTTAGGAAACGGTTTGATGAGCTATCTACGAATAAAGCATCGGGCGATTGGCATACCCTTTGAGCCAAGACCAGGGAGGAGCACAGGATAGCTAAGAGATAAACTCTCTTCAACAATTAAATCACCTCCTTAAAATGATAGGAGAATTTGCCAGATATATGTATAGGCTAACGATTCAATCTCTTCCCAAATTCTTTTGCATAGTTCAGCATCTCCCTGAATTTGTGGTAATTCCTTCAGTTTTTCCTCCCAGGGAATACAAACCATGGGTTTATATTTTATCTTTGGTTCACCGGGATTTTCCTTTATCTCCTGAATTCTTGAGTGCCCTCTTGAATAGACGCCATATTCCCTTGCGAACTCGGTCATCGCTCTGATATTCTCAATTTTCGCGTCGTTCTGAATGATAGCGCTTGCATCCAGTATATAACCTCCATCTTTAGCGACCTCATCTATTATCTTCTTGCAATAAGCCCTAACCTCTTCCTCCGTTCCATAGCTCAATAGGTCGTTTGGAATTCCTCCGCTCAAGCAGAATTTATCCCCAAGTTTTCTCTTTGCCTCAAATATATTCCCTCTATCTATGTGGAGGACGATGCTTCTCTCGGGCAATTCAGCGAAGCTGTCAAGATGGGCATCCCAATTGCCCTCGGCATAGAAGAGAACTTGGTGTCCATGCCGCCAGAGCTCCTCTATTATCGGTTTTAAAGTTGGCCAATAGTGGGAGCGAAATGTCTCCATATTCACGAAGGGAACACATCCCCTGTGCATCCAAAAGCCGATCGGAACTTGCTTATTTGGGTCTGCGGTGGAAAGCGCTATATTGAAGAGATGGGGTTGAAGAGCTTCACAAGCCTTAAGGACCTTCTCCGGTTGAGTGAACATATCCATAGTGAGCCCTATATAGCCTCGTAGCTTATCAGCTATGATATCAAAGGGTGCTTTTAAAATTCCGGAGATAGCAGAGACCGTTCCCGTTTCCCTGCGCATTCTCTCCACCTGCGTTCCAAGCGCGCTAAAGTATTTCATCATAGCCATGCCGCCCTTCACAAAGGAAAGATTATTGCGATATGTCACTGGTTCTCCCATCGGCACGGTCTCCTGCGAGACACGTGGCAGCCAAACCTGGTAAAGAAAGGCGGTAGGGTCGGCTATGAGTTGGTCATATTCGTCAGCCTTCATAAAGGCTTTTTCCTCGGGAGGCTCAAGATATTGGAAGCCGAAATCTGGTGGTATATCAATTCCTGGAATGGCGTAGTATTGGAGCCCAATGGCTTGCGTCAATCCCGTCCAAACATAAACCATATTTGGCACAGTTGCATCCCAATCGAAATCCCTACAACACTTTAGGGTAGCATCAAATGCTTTTTCGTAGTCGTGGGTTACTTCCTGGCAGGTATACCCCGCGTATTTAGCAACGAATTCAGCGACGAAAGGCCTTATTGGAACCCTATCAGGCATCTCGTTTTGCAGGGCGGTAGTATATCTTGCCAATCTCTCTAAATATATCTTCTCTTTGTCCATAAGATTCCTCCTCTTGAAGTTTAATCTGTTTCTGTTATATGATAATACTTTTAAAAGAGAGAAGAAAGTCGGTAAAACATTCGCGAAAACAACTGTGTTTTGCAATTATAAACTGCTTTGACTTTTGGGTAGATTTTTGTTTGTAAACGCTTTATTTTTTCCTCTAACGCTGGTTCTCGTTCTGCCCACCGATGTGCTCTTGCTTTATCCCGATGAGTGCACTATTTCGCGAAAGCCCACAGTTCATATATTGTCAGGCGAGCATTACTGAGCTATTCTCCATCTTGTTTTGGACTAAATCATACCCGCCTCTCCTCCTGAGTTTATCGGAAGCTCATCTCTTTTTTCTCCATCACGGATAACAGTCTTTCCCCTACTTATTAAAGTGACATCTTCCTTTTACGGCGCGCAAATGTCCGGGAGCGGTTTTAAAGCTTAAAGTGGATTTAATAGTTCAGGGGGTATGAAAACGAGCTATCATCTCAACAAACTAATAGGGGACAACGAGACGGGTTTCGGAGGAAAAAGAGGATAAGAGGATAAAGGATGGTCTAAAAGTAATTAATAAGGTTATTTGCATGGAACGAAAAGCGGTAGGCAGTTTACATTCACAAGCAACCGAAGAAAGGGACTTTCCAGCACAAACTAGGAACTGGGAAGTGGGAATCCTTCCTTCGGGGGTCTCCACTTCCTCCATTGTTTAAGATTATGCTATTCTTGACCAACATTGTGAGTTGGAATTAAAATTAAAGCAAATGACCGGTTATGCTCTTTCTTTCTTTCGCTTTTGGGCAGACCTCTGGGTTCTATTTTCCTCTGGTCTCTCCTACTTCTTTAAAGGCGAATTGGAAAGGAAAGAAACCATTAAGCAGATGTATGTAATAGGCGTTCAATCTCTGCCAATAGCTCTCCTTACCGTTGCCTTCTCAGGAATGGTGTCCGCTCTCTACACTGCTACCGCGTCCGTTGAGCTGGGGCTTTCCTACTATATTGGGGCAGGTGTTGCTATAGCTATGGCAAGAGAGGTTGCCCCTGTTCTAAGCGGGGTAGTTGTAGCTGCGAGAGCTGGTTCCGCTATGGCAGCGGAGATAGGTTCCATGAAGGTCACAGAACAGGTGGACGCTTTAAGAGCAATCGGCATAAGTCCAATCCAATACCTTGTTCTACCCCGGGTAATAGCAAGTTCACTTGTGCTCGTGATAATGACGGTTTACGCAAATCTAATAGGAGACCTCGGTGGATATATCGTGGCAATTAATTACGGCGTTCCCTCCGCTTCTTACATCTCCTCTATCCTTCATTATCTCAAACCCTACGACTTCTTTATGGGTTTGATAAAAGCTTTCTTCTTCGGATTGATAATCGCTCTCGTAGGTTGTAGGGAAGGGTTGAGAACGGAGGGAGGAGCTGAGGCCGTGGGCAGAGCAACTACTTCCTCAGTCGTAATATCAATAATCCTAATCTTTGCGAGCGATTTCATTCTCGCCAGGATAATGTTCCCTCCAAAGTAGCTATGGAGAAGGCGATAGAAATTAGAAACCTTATATACGAAGTTAACGGAAAAAGAATATTAGATGGCGTTTATTTGGATGTGTATAAAGGGGAGATAATGGGCATAGTGGGACCCTCAGGCGAAGGCAAGACCACCCTCCTTCGTTTAATCCTTCGTCTCATAGAGCCAAAAGAGGGAGAAATAATAATAAATGGCAAAAATATTCTCCAAATGAGCGAGACCGAATTGAACGAGGTTAGAAGGAAAATCGGTATGGTCTTTCAATATTCCGCTCTTTTCGATTCCCTCAAGGTTTGGGAAAATGTCGCTTTTCCCCTTCTGCGCCATCTCAAGATTTCGGAAGAGGAAGCAAAGAAGAGAGCAAGGGAAAAGTTGCGTGCTGTCGGATTAGTTGATGTGGAAGAGCTCTATCCACATCAATTATCTGGTGGTATGCAAAAGAGGGTAGCTCTTGCGAGGGCTCTCGCCCTTGACCCCGAAATCATCCTCTATGACGAGCCAACGGCTGGCTTGGACCCGCCAACGGCGTTCACCATTGAAGAGCTCATAGTAAATACGAGAAACCAATTCCGAGTCACTTCAATAGTTGTTACTCACGATATTGAATCGCTCTTCTCAATTTGCGATAGAGTGGGTGTTTTGCGGGATGGGAAGATAATAAAAGTTGCTTCGCCAGAGGAGTTGAGGAGAACGGATGACGAATGGATAAAAAGATTTTTGAGGAAGAGATGAAAGAAAGGGAGTGATGTTATGGTTGATAAGAGGATAAACGAACTTAAAGTTGGTATTTTCTTCCTGCTCGCCATAATATTAGCTATTATCGTAATCTTCGCTATTCAGGGCTGGTGGACGACGGGGAAAGGATACGAGTTAAACATAATTTTCTCAGATGCAAGCGGCCTGCAGGAAGGAGCACCGGTTCGCCTTTCGGGAGTTGAAGTAGGTAGAGTGATTAAAGTCTCACTTACACCCGATGCAAAAGCATTTGTCAAAGTGCGCCTGAGAAGAGGAGTGGAAATTTATTCAGGATACTCTATAAAGATAGCTGTTCCAATTTTCGGCGAGAGATATATTGATATTAAGCCTCGTGAGCCAAGGGGAACGAAAGTTGCGGAGGGGCAAACCGTTTCGGGCGAGATACCAATAAGCTTGGAGGAAATGACGAGTAACATACAATCGCTTGTAAGCACGTTGAGGGAGGAAATAACTTCTTTCCAGAAGACGGCAAGCTCGCTTCTGAAGGAGGAGATAAGCAATGCGGTAAAGGGAGCTGGAGAGCTGATATCAAGAGCAACTAAGGCAGTGGATAACATCTCCTCTCTTGCTCAAAACGCTAATAAAATCCTTTTAGAAAATCGGGAAAATTTAGCACAGACTACCAGCAACATAAGGGGGGCAACTGGCTTCCTGAGGGATATGTTTGGGGAAAGCAGGGAGAATATAGTTCAGGCGACGAAGAACATTCAGGAGACCACAAGGGAGCTAAGGGGGCGTCTTCTCTCAATATCAAGTCAGCTGGAGGAGATAGTCCAGGATGTTAGGAAAGCTTCTGCAAGGAGCGAAGCTATAGTGAGCAATATAGAATCCGCCTCAATTTCCCTGGAGAAAACTATGGCAAATCTTGAGAGCATAACCAATGATGTGAAACAGCTGACGGGGAATAAAGAATTCATCCAAGACATACAAGCGAGCGTAAAAACTGCCAAGGAAGCATTGGAAGAGGCAAAGATTCTGCTTCAGGAGACATCAAAGAAAGTGAAGGGATTGGGCAAGCTCCAGATTGAGCCAGGCGCGTCCCTCACCTTCAACGAGAAAAGGGAAAATCTGAGGCTCAGCCCGCAGATTTATCTTCCCTATCAGGGATTAACCCTTGGACTTTGGGACATCGGGGAAAGCAACAAGTTCGAGCTCCAAAAGATATGGGATTTGGGCAAAATAAATTTGAGGGGAGGGATAATTCGGGCAAAGCCCGGTATAGGGATGGATTTGCCTCCCTATTTGTCCTTGAATGTATATGATTTGAACTACCCTAAAGGAGATTTCTATCTTAATATCGGGGAAAACCCTTATCTCCAGCTCGGGGTGGAGGATATATTCTCAAATAACGAATTTGTTTGGGGATTAGGCTATAAATTAAGAAAATAGTAAAAACAAAAATTTTGTTGTAATTTTTAGAGAAAAGTTTAAACTTTATAAAACCGCGTTTAAGGAAAGGAGGTGAAAAAGTTGAAAAGGAAGGGCTTCACTTTAATAGAGCTTCTTGTTGTTATAGCAATCATCACGATTCTCGCCGGTATACTCTTCCCAGCCTTCAGCAAAGCAAGGGAGAAAGCAAGACAATCTGCCTGCCTATCCAATCTGAAGCAAATCGGTATGGCGATAATGATGTATCAACAGGACTACGACGGGATGCTGCCATGCGGCTCGGCTTGGAAAGGAGGATTTGCTTGGCCTGTTTGGCAGGGGTATATCTACATAGCACGTTGGTATCAACAGCTGTTCCCATATGTCCGAAATCAGGATATATTTTCCTGTCCCTCCTACAGAGATTGGATTGGAGCTTGGCAGGTTCCTCCCGGCTGGTATAACACACCCGTAACTTATGGACGCTGGACAGCAAATTGGCTTATTTTCACTCCTCAAACCAACCTGCTAGACCCAGGAAGGACCGAGGCGCAAATTCCTGAGCCCTCTACAACCGCTCTCGTATCGGATTCCGCCCATGCCGATGACGCAGCCGCTTACGATGATAGCGGAAGACCTTGGGCTACCTGGTGGAGAGTGGCCTACGCCAACATTTGTGCCGTGGGCTGTAATCCTTCTCTGGCAGTTGAAACATTCGCTCGGCATAGCAATGGTGCGAATATCCTCTTCGCCGATGGGCATGTGAAATGGTTCAATAGCGAATACATCCACAGCAATTGGCTTGGTTTCGTTATTGATAAAAATCCTATATGGTCTTGGTGAGAAGGAGATGATTGAAAATGAACTTCAAGGAAATTTTAAAAGAGGAAATTTACAAAATCCCTATCGTTGATACGCACGAACACTTGATGTCTGAAGAGGAAAGGAATAGCCGCCCAATAGATATTTTCTACTTCTTCGCCCATTACGCATCCTCAGACCTCGTCTCCGCGGGAATGCCACAGGCAACACTGGATAAAATAAGAAATCCTTCCATCTCCCTTGAGGAAAGATGGAAGGATTTCTCTCCCTATTGGAACCAAATACGCAATACCGCTTATGCGAAGGCTCTCATCATCGCTGTTAGGGATTTATTTGGAATTGAGGATATAAACGAAGATACATATCAGGCAATAACCGATAAATTGAGGGAATCGCAGAGGAAGGGATGGTATCGCTATGTTCTGAAGGAGAGAGGAAACATAGCCATTTCACTCCAATATGTCGGAACTATGGATGTTGATAGGGAGCTTTTCCTGCCTGTTGCTTATTATGACCATTTCATCTCAACTCGTTCCAAGTGGGATATCAATTCTTTGGAGAGAAGCTATGATATATCAATTCATTCTCTTGACGATTTTCTCCAAGCTTTGGATGTAGCCTTTGAAAGGGATGTGAAGGCGGGAGCGGTCGGAATAAAGAGCGGATTAGCATATAGCAGGATTTTGCGTTACGATAAGGTAAGCAAAAGCGAGGCGGAAGTTCTCTTCAATCGCATCTTCTCTCACTTGGGCGAGGGACTGAGTTGGGAAGAGGCGAAGCCATTACAGGACTTCATAATGCATCAAGTGATAAGGCGAGCTATAAGCTATAATTTGCCGATAACTATTCACACCGGTCTTCAAGAGGGAAACGCCAATATAATAACCAATGCAAATCCCGTTCATCTTGTCAACCTTTTCTTGGAGTATAAAGAAGCGAAATTTGACATCTTCCATGGTGGATATCCCTATACATCCGAGCTCGCAACTTTGGCGAAGAACTTCCAAAATGTATATATAGATATGTGTTGGCTTCACATCATCTCTCCAAGCGTTGCACGAAGGGCTTTACACGAATGGCTTGAGACGGTCCCCCAGAACAAAATAATGGGCTTCGGCGGTGATTACATCTTCGTTGAAGGAGCATATGCCCATTCCCGCATTGCGAGAGAGGATATAGCGAGAGTTCTCATAGAGAAAGTTGAGGAAGGATATTTTGAGGAAGATGAAGCCCTTCACATAGCTAACCGCCTATTGAGGGACAATCCTAAGGAGCTTTTTAATCTGAAAATTTAAAGGACTTTTTATCCTGTGACAAAGCCGTATTACCTCCTCAATGGGGAGAACGAATATCTTTCCGTATTTTATTGCAAAAAGCAAATATCTTGACAATTTTACATTATATCTCCATCTTCATAGCTGATGATAGTTATGTAATTTGTGGCAAAAAATTGGTTAAAGCTCTCTTTAGCTTGGCAAATAAGGTAATACCCCCTCTCCTTCTACCCATTGTAAGAGAAAAAGGAAAATCTTAATTCTAAAGGGTATATTTTCAAACTCGGCAAATAAAAAATCGTCTAATTTAATGAAAAAGTCTAAAATTTAAGAGAGGTGTATTTCATGAGGATTGCTATGGGCTTCACTGTCTTCATTTGCGGAGCTGGGATAATGTGTCTTGAGATGCTCGGCTTCAGAATGCTTCCTCCCTACTTCGGAAGCTCAATCTATGTCACTGGTAGCCTCATCAGCATCTTCCTCCTCGCCCTAAGCCTCGGCTATTACCTCGGAGGAAGAATCGCCGATAGAAAACCATCGGCGAGAATCCTCGGCTTAATAATCTTCTTTAGCGGAATCGTAATCCTCTCCCTCGCCTATTATTTTCGTCCTCTCTGCCAAACCATTGCCAGCTGGGGATGGCATACAAAATGGGGTTCCCTCTTAGCTTCAACCGTTCTCTTCGTCCTTCCCGCAATCCTCCTTGGTATGGTTTCCCCCTTTGCCATCAAACTTTCAACCCTCGCTCTCGGCGATGTCGGAAAAACCGCTGGCAACCTATACGCTATCTCCACAGTGGGAAGCGTTGTGGGGACGCTCGCAACCTCCTTCTATCTCATCGCCCTTTTTCGCCTCCACCTCATAATCGTCGGTCTGGGAGCTGTTCTAATCCTTCTCGGACTCTCTCTTTTCCCCTTTCGCCCCAAAATCCTTCTCATTTGCCTTCTCCTTTCCTCTCTCGCGAATGCTGGGTATCTTGTTGATATAAATACATTCAGAGTTATAGAAACGAAGGAAAGCCTATATCACTACATCTTAATCGGAGAGGATAAGGATTGGCGGGTTATGCAGTTCAATCGCACTATCCAGAGCGGGGTTTCAAAAAAGGACAATTTGACGAGCATAGCTCCCTATACAGATGGATTTCATCTCGGGCTTGTATTCGCTCCCGATGCCAAGAAGGTCCTCTTCATTGGTTGTGGAGGGGCAACTGGTCCTCGCCAATTCAGGAAGTTCTATCCCAATCTACAAATTGACATCGTTGAGTTAGACCCCGATGTGGTGAAGATGGCAAAGAAATATTTCAATCTCAAAGAAGATGAGAAGCTTAAAGTCTATGTGGAGGATGGAAGGGTTTATCTCAACCGCTCAAAAGAGAAATACGATATTATAATTCTGGATGCCTACTTCGCGGAAGCCATCCCATTCCATCTCACAACAAAGGAATTTATGGATATAGTTAAGAAGCATCTTCAACCCAAAGGAGTCGTAATATGTAATGTGATAGGAAGTGTATCGGGAAGCAAAAGCAGATATCCCCGTTCTCAATACAAGACTTTGAAGAGGGTTTTCAATACGGTGTATGCCTTTCCTGTTGTCTATCCCTACGAAAAACCAGATAAATATGACAGAGAGGTAAGCAGGAATATAATCCTTGTAGCCACGAATGAAAGGAAACTGAGCAAGAACGAGATTGTAGAAAGGGCGAAGAAATTGCAGAACGAAAAGATACCCTACCTCGTCTCCATCGCTTCCGCTTTGATTACTTATGAGATAAAGATAACGGATGTTCCCGTTCTCCTTGATGATTACGCTCCAGTTGACGATTTAATTAAGGTGGCAATAGATTGATGTATTTCAATGGGCTATCTCGGGAAGGGAGGAAATCTTTGTGGTTTTCTCCAAAACGAGGTCATCGGTCAAGAGAGCGAAAGGAACTTTGGCGGAGAGGCGAGTTAGATAAAGGCTCTGACGGGGATGGAATAGGGGTTTTTTATTCTTGTCAACCAAATATTTCTCCAAAACGCCGGGTTTGATATCAAAGGAAACAACTACTCTAAAGGAATCCCTCAAGGTATCTGATATCTTCCTCGAAGGGGAAACTCTATAGGGAGCAACCACTATCACTTCAATTTGATTTTGCTCTCTTTCCGCGATTTCCAAAAGTCTATTGGCTATGACCATCCTCACTAAATTCAAAAAATCCTCTTGCTCCATCTCCCCCTTTATCCACTTCAGGTAGGGTTTCTTCAGCTCGTCAAAACCGAGAAGCTGAAGATGGGTGTTCTCAAATGGAGTCCTTTTTGCAACTTCGTTTTTGAGCTTTTCCATTATCCTATTTGTTGTTACCTCCCATTCCTTCCCGAATATGACGATGTGCCCAACATAGGAGTCTATTTTGCTGATGTTTGAGCTCAAATATTCCCTATTCAAGAAGCTGACGCGAAGGGGATAAAGGATTGTAGATGTAGCAAAGTCTATCCTTATTGGGTTAAGATTCCCCTCCCCTACTCTTCTACCCTGAAATTCGTCTTTAGATATTTTCACCACAACGAAACACCATTTCTTTTCTATATATGGCTTTAAAATGTTAGGTGCGGAAGAGGGAAGCTTGTAGCCTTCTTTATCCAACCAGTTTTTGAGAGCGTATGGGTCGGTTGATTTAATGACCGCTACATCGTAAATTCCTATCTTCTGTCGTGAGATGACCTCAATATCCGCATCTCCCATCGGGATGCCTGCTTCCTCATTTCCCCAATGTCCTGCTCTAATTTCAGGATAGCCACCAAGGGCAATCAGCATTGCGTCAAGCCGTTGGAAGAAGTCGTCGGGTGCCTTTGAAACAATGGGAACTGAAGGAGTTGGAATCAGCCAGGCAAAATCGTTTCCCGCTCCCCTATAACTGATGGAAAGGATGAGGGTTTCCTTGCCCTCATCATAATAGATGAAGGCACGCTGGTCCGCCCTCTCTAAAGGGGATGTTTCCTTCCAGATGATAAACCCATCTGCGAACGAGAGAATGGCTAAAAAGAGGAGGGGAAGGAGTTTTCTCATCCCTTTTTCGCCTCCTTTTTATTTAGTAAAGCAAATACGAGGATACCCGCATAGATAACAAGGAAGGAAGACAAAACATATAGCGGATATCCTCTTGTGTTCCATAAATAGGCAACTGGGTTTATTTTCTCCAGTTCCACATCGGCGTTGTAAAAATTGATGAGAAAAAGGATTATAGCGGAGACCAAAAACCAGAGAAAAGCAAGGAATTGGGAAGTCAATCTTGATGCGTTTATCGTGAAGCTTGGATGCTTTTTATAAGCTATGGAGAAGATAAAGAAGAGAATCACGAAAGGATTAACGAGGAATGCCAAGATGGAGAGGTAGACGAACCAAAGGACATTATTGAGGGCGGAGAAAAAGGGCTTAAAATATCTTTCCATAGTAAACTCCAACATCGTCCTTTTCCTCTGCCCTGTCTCTATTTCCCAAGTGGAAGAAAATGCCGAAGCCTCCATTTCATTTGATTTCAGGAAATAAAAGTCGTCTTTGATAGTGGATAGTTTAGCAAAAATATCGTATTTAGTTAGAAACATATTTCCTTTGGGATTGAAGAGCGGCTTTCCTTTTTCATCTGTCAAATGCGTCTTGATTTGATGGGGTGAAACTTCGTAAATATGGGGGACAGCGAATAACTCGTCTTCCCCGTTTCCCGCTTTTGTATCATCAAAAGCTACTCTATAGGGAGAGAGAATATAGATGGTGGCGTAAAACCTTTCCTTTTGGGACGAATCAACCAAGTTAAATTGAATGTCAAAGGAAATCCTTTTAATGAATTCCTCCAATTCCAGATTGCCTCTTAGAACCTCCTCGTATCCAAGTTTAGTCGCCAAATCGTTGTGCCCCAACCGATATAGAAGGGATTTTTCAAAAGGTTTTCTCTCAATTATATCCTTTCTCGTCTGCTTAGCTACAGCCTCCACAAAGGGGATACGGGATATCTCGGGGTCTAAGGCGTAGGAGCTAATGGAGAAGGTAGGAATACTCACTTCCTTTTTCCACCATAAATCATAATTCTCCAGCTTCGGGTCAATTTGGTAGCGATTTAATTTGGTAAGCAGGGCGGGGAAAACAATCTTCTCAGAAGAGAAGTCCAATCTGATTGGCTCCAATTCTCCTTCCACTTTCTCCCTACCGAAAACTTTCAAATCCAGCTTGACGGCGACGAAATACCACCCTTTATCCGTATAGGGCTTGATTATTGAGGGGGATAAGGCTGGCAATTTATACCCTTCTTTTTGGCACCATTTATAAAGCTCATCCGGGGAAGGAGAGGAAAGAACAGCTATATCGTAATATCCCAACTTTTTTCTCTCCAAAACTTTAGTCATCATTTCGGGTCCGCCCATAACTGGTATACTGGATTTGATTTGTGCCATCCTTCTCGCTTCCTCAATAGTCGTATAAAGCTTTTCAACCTCTTTGAGTATATTCTTCGGAGGCTTTGAAACTTTTGGCTTGGAGGGAGTGGGAATGAGCCATGAGAAGTCGGCTGCTTTTCCCGTGTATGAAGTTGATAGGATGAGGGTTTCCCTATTGTTGGAGAAATAAATAAGCGCCGTCTGGTCTTCTGCTTCTAAATACAGGGGGGATTTGCTTAGAAAGCCGCCATCGGCGAATAAAAAGAAAGTAATCATAATAATAACAATTAAGGGATTCATTCTCTGCATCATTTCCCTTCCTACTTATTAGACGCAGATTCTATGTGAATAAGTTACTCTCTTTCTTTAGGAAAAACACAATCGGTATGCTTCTTGATAGCTTCTCGTACTCTTTAGCCAATTTCCCACATTTTATCATTTGAAGCGAGATATCCCTCTCCATTTTCAGCAATCGCTCACGCAATAGTGAAGCTTCCTCTATTTTGACATCTTTCAAATCGTCCAATATTTTGAATAATCTCTCAAGAAGAACCTTCATCTCCATTTCCCATTTAGCCTTTTCCTGAAGCGTTTCCCCTTGAAGGAAAAGCCGTTCTGCTCTTGCAATTTCCTCTAATAGCGATTTATCCTTCACATAATCAAAAACAATATTCATCAATCTCATTATGACACTTCCCCTTTCCTCCCACAACGCTTTAAGTTTTTTCAACTCTTCTCTTAAATCCTCAGAGATAACTTGTAGACGATTGTGTTGGAGATGTCCTCCCACAATGACGAATATAAGTGAGCCGAAGAAGATGATAAGGAAGGCGGAAAATTTCAGGCTTTCCAAGGAACGGACCAAGATTAGGTCATCTTGGAAGGAGGCAAAGAAGGGATTGCCGTAAACCTTCGTTATGAATGCTTTCTTCGGAAGGGGAAAGTCATCCTCACCATTGTGAACCAAATATTCTCCAATCGTCTTTGTCTTCACTTTAAACGAATAAGGTATCTCAAGGAAGCTGGAAAGCTGGGCGTTCGTTTCCTTTCCTATTTCCACCTTGAAAGGGGCGATGACATAGAGAACTAACAAGTTGCGTTCTTTATCGCTCAGCTTCTCGGCGTCCTCCTTTATATATAGTTCAACAAGTGGTTGGAGCAATTGAGGGTTTCCCTGCATAAGAGCAGTTTGATATGCATTTTGAAGTTCCATAAAGCCGAGACGATAAAGTATGCTCCCCTCAAACTGCCTTTGATTTGTTATATCATCCATCACTCTCTCCCAAACCTTTTTCGCTAACTCTTCCTTCTCCTTTCCGAAAAGCACAGGATGACCACATATCTCATCGTAAATGGCTACCCTCGGGCTGAGGGAGAATCTATTTATGTAGCTTATTTTTAGGGGATAAACTATGCGTTTAGAGGGAAATTTCAGCTGGATAGGGGCGAATTCCCCTTCCAATACCCCCATTCTTCCCATCCCATGGCCGTTTATCCTCACAGCGGTGAAGCACCAGCCTCTATCTATGTAATACTTTATGATTGGAAGCGCAGTGGAAGAGATGACGAAGCCTTGACTTTGGCACCACCGGAATAGAGCATTTGGGTCGTCCGAGGAGATAACGGCTATATCATATAATCCTATTTGTTTTCTCTCCCTCACTTTTACATCCCCTACCCCACTATTGAGGGGTAAAGAATCCAAAGTGATGTCCTTTACATCTTCCTTGATTTGGGTGGCAATCCTGTCAACTTCGTTGAATATATCGCGTGGGGCAACTGATACCTCTGGAGGTGCGGGAGTGGGCAAAAGCCAGGCGAAGTTGGATTCTATTCCTCGGTAGCTGATGGAGATTATGAGTGTTTCCCAACCTTTATTGTAGAGTATAATCGCTTTCTGGTCGGCATCGTCAATGCTTGGTTCAGTGTCAATATCCCACACGAAACCGCCATCGGCGTAGAGAAAGGCACCGAGGGCAATGAGGAAAGTCCACAATAACTTTCTACCCATTTTTTATCTCCCTCTTTTGCAGGTTCAATAATTTGACGAATTTGAAAGAGAAAAAGTTCCAATCGTTTAGGGTTTGTTTTCAGAATTTATAAATAAGCAAATGGTCTAAGAGCATTTTGACTTCTCTTGATAAACTTTATTTTTACAAACTAATATCAAATGGTTTCGTTGCTTATGTTCCTATCTTCACTTTCTCTTTTAGAATTCTACCTTCGGCGGCTTGCTTGCAGTTGCCTCTGCTTGGAAATAAGGCTTCTCTTTATCGAACGGAAGGAAACGCATAAAGAAGACGATTGGTATGCTCTTCACCGCTCTATTATACTCCCTAACAGCTTCATTATATCTCATTCTCTCCACTGCGATGCGGTTCTCTGTTCCAGCCAGCTCGTCCTGCAGGCGAAGGAAATTCTCAGATGCTTTCAATTGGGGATAGTTCTCCACTATCATCAAGAGCCTGTTCAATGCTCCGCTTAGCTCATACTCAGCCCTTGCCCTTTCTTCCACAGTCCTCGCCCCCGCCAGCTTAGCCCTTGCCTCCGCGACTTTCTCAAAAATCTCCTTCTCATGTTTCGCATAGCCCTTTACAGTCGCTACGAGGTTGGGAATTAAATCGTTTCTCCTCTGGAGGACATTTTCCACCTGTGCCCATCTCTCCCTAACCTGTTGGTCAAGATAAACGATGTGATTGTATTGCACCTTAACAATAGCGTAGAGGAAAACGCAGAGAAGGAGAACGATTATGAAAATGGCAAGAGATTTTCTCATAAAATTATTCCTCCTTTCACAAAGATTCCAAGGCGAACATAATCCTCTCCATCATCTTGAGATACTCGTTGAACCTGTAATGAATCTCTTCTTTCCCAATTTTTTCTTTTCTTTCCCGCAAGCTTTTCAGATAATTGATGATTTCCTCTCTGATAAAGAACTCCTTCACCAAACCATCCCATATCTGGTGCCTTTCCTCAGGCAGGGAATCTTTTATATAGTAAATGGCGGAGAGTAGATGGGTAAAGGAGTTGAAGGATTTTATCATTATATTCTTTAACGCTTCCACATCATTATAAGAACGAAGATAAGCCTGCTGTAGACGGATATAATTTAGCTTCCATTCCCTCTCCACCTGCAACCGAAGGTCTTCCCTATTGACCTCAATCTTTGTGAATATATCTTCACCATAAAGCAGAAGATTTTGCCTCTTTATGTCCAGATATTCCAGAGGGAAGGTGTCCAGGGAATTTTCAATATACTCCGGCGTGAGGAACAGGGGCTCTATAAGTGCTCTCCGATTTGCTCTTGCGACTAAAGGTGCAACTTTCCGCAATAAAGAAACATCAACTTCCTTAACAAGAACTAAAATGTTTATGTCTGAGTGATTTGGAACATAGTCATCCCTGAGCGCGCTGCCATAAAGAAGCAAGCCCAATAGGTCATTGCCAAGGAGTTCTTTTAAGCTATGGCAAAAGTTTTTCAACTCTTCCCTTGCCTGTTTTGGCAACCTACTGAGAGAGTCTATCTTCTCAAACAAAAGAAATCACCTCCTTTCACCAGCTTCCGGAGGCTCCTCCGCCTCCGCTTGAACCTCCCCCGAAACCGCCGAATCCTCCTCCACCACCGAAACCACCTCCCCCGAAGAAACCGCCGCCGCCACCTGACCCGAAAATAGACCAGAAACCCGTGATCTTTTCCTTCTTCCCTTTTTTTCTTGACTTAGCGTGTAGATAAGGGAAGCGAAAGAGTCTGTATATAAATAAAATCTGGAATAGATAAAAGATTCCCAAGAAAACAAGAGGTCCTTTTTCTATCCCCAAACCCTTTGAAAGTGGCTCAATGACAAAAGCGATAAAAAGTGCAGTTGCAAATACACCAAAAAACACAAAAAATAGAAAGATTTTAAGCCCCGCTAAAAAGCCGGTCTTGGCAACGATAAGCCCAATTATAAGAAAAATCAAAGGGAACACGAGGAAAAACATAAGAGCAAAAGAAAAAAGAGTATCAAGCAAATTAGGGCTTTTTGGAAGTGTGGGGATTGGTTGGTATTCCTCAGGCAGGGCAACTTTGTATTTAGTAGTGATAACCTCAGCGACTCTTTCCGTAGCCCTCAATAGAGCTTCCCCGTATTTCCCTTCTTTTAATAATGGAACCATATCCTTTCTTATTATCTCCCCACAAAGCCCGTCGGGTAAAATCGGTTCTAACCCATATCCCACCTCTATTCTTATCTTCCTTTCCTTTATAGCGATTAATATGAGCACCCCATTATCCTCTTTTTTCTTTCCAATTCCCCATTTATTGAAGAGCTGATTGGCGTATCCCTCAACTGTTTCCCCTTCAAGGCTCTTTATAGTCACCACTGCCATCTCAGCGCTGGTTTTCTCCTCAACGAATTTTATTATCTCCTCCATTTTCCTTTTAGATTCCTCATCAATAACGCCGGCGAAATCGTTGACGAAGCCCACGGGCGAAGGATATTTAATGGGGAAGGATAAAAGGGAAATAAAGAGAAGAAGCAGAAAAGCTCCCCTTTTGAGAGTATTCACATCTTTAAGAGCGCTTTTTTGATTTAACATTTTTTAATTTTTAATTTAACATTATAAGAGAATTCGCTATGGAGGTGAAGTAAAAATTACGAGGTTTCAAGTCATGATTTTGTGCTTGTGTTTGCTCCCCTTGGCTTTTGGACAATATGATAGAGTCCGAAAAAAGCTAATTGAGTATGGTTGGGATGTTCCCTATACCGATTTCGTTCGCAGAAACATCCGCAATATGGAGAGGTTCCCCTTTGATGGAATAGTTTTACGTTTCAAGGGAGGTTGGAAATCCTATCCAGCTCACATCTTCTGCAAGAAAGTTGCCGAGCCGAAGGAGTATGAGGAAGACCTCGCAAATTTAAAGGCAACAAAATTCACTCGCTTCACCGAGAACTTCGTCTTGGTATGGGGAACAAGAGAAAAGGACTGGGATTGGTTCAACGAGAGCGATTGGAGAGCAGCCGAGCGAAACATCCGATTAATTGCCTCAATTGCGAAAGCGGGAGGATTGAAGGGAATCTGCTTTGACCCCGAGCCATACAATGGCAACCCTTGGCATTATCCAAGCCTTCCAAATTCCAAGACGAAGAGCTTTGAAGATTATTGGAAGAGGGTGCGGGAATGTGGTGCTCGCTTTATGAAGGCTATCCAATCGGAGTTTCCCGATGTCCGCATCCTCACATTCTTCCAAACAAGCATTCTCGGACACATCGTTGATATCCCCGACCCCATAGAGAGGATGAACAGGCTTTCCCAAGAAGGATACGGTTTGCTTCCAGCTTTTCTAAATGGGATGCTGGACGCTGCGAATTCCCAAGTCGTTATTATAGATGGAAACGAGCCAGCCTATTATTATCGCGACCAAATTGATTATCTAACCGCCTATCATCTTATGCGTCAAAGGGCGCTCTCTTTAATTGCCCCGGAAAATAGAAGAAAATACGCAACGCAGGTTCAAGCTGGCTTCGCTCTATATATGGATTTCTACTTCGGATTAATACCGAAGGAATATGAATGGGGAAGGCTCAGCCACTTTCTAACCCCGGAGGAGAGAGCTCGTTGGTTTGAACACAATGTATATTATTCTCTCTATACGACGGATGAATATGTTTGGTGCTATAGCGAGCGGATGGATTGGTGGGGAACACAGAAGGGAGCGAAATGGGAAGCATTTGTTCCCGAGGGAGCGGATGAAGCGATTATTTCGGCAAAAAGGAAAGTGGAAAAAGGCGAGCCCTTGGGCTTTAGGATTAGAGAAATCTTGGAAGCTGGACAGAATAGAATGAAAAGCGCGAAGCAATAGTAAGGTAGGATTGCCGATATAATTATTTTGATACAATCCCTTGCAAATCGCAGAACATTTTGTTAATATTTATTTTGAAAGGAGAGTGATTGCTTGGACGATTCAAGTTTATTGATTTGGCTTTTAGTCGTTGTGGTCATCATATTCAATGGGTTGCTTGCAGCGGCGGAGATTGGGGTTATCTCATTGAGAAAGAGCAGGCTGATGTATCTGGGTGATGTGGATAAAAGAGCGCGTGTAATTTCCCAACTCTTGGAAAAACCAGAGAACTTTTTCGCTTCCCTTCAAGTGTGGGTAACTTTATGCAGTGTTGCGGGCGGTGCCCTCGCAACCCTTATATCAATGAAACTATTCAAACCGATTCTCGGGGAAAATTCTGAGGAATTATCTGCCCTCTTTGGCTCCCTTCTTATGACCCTTATCCTCGTCCTCTTCGGTGAGCTCGTGCCGAAGAATTTAGCCCTTAAAAAGGCGGAGGCTTTCTCTCTTTTATCAGCGAGGTTCATAAAATTCCTCTACTTACTTGCCTATCCCTTTGTGAAACCTCTTGCGATAATAAGCGGATGGATAGCTTCCTTAATTGGTGGAGCGAAGGACGAGCAAATGGGCACGATAACCGAGGAGGAAATCCAGATTCTTTTGGAGGAAGGCTCCAAGGAAGGGAATATAGAGGAAGAGGAAAAGGAAATGATTGCTTCAATATTTGATTTCACGGATACAACGGCGAGGGAGATAATGGTTCCAAGGATAGATGTGGTGGGGGTGGAGGCTGATGATAGTGTGGAGAAAGTTTTGGATATAGTCTCTCGCACAGGTTACTCTCGCCTTCCTGTTTACCGAGAGAATATGGATAACATCATAGGCATAGTTCACGCCAAGGATGCTATAAGGCGGTTCAAGGAGGGGAAACGCACTCTACCTGCCAAACGCATTGCTCGCCCTGCCTACTTCGTGCCTGAATCAAAGAAAATTGACGAGTTGCTCAAAGAGATGCAGAGAAATAAGACTCAAATGGCAATAGTTGTTGATGAATACGGTGGGACAGCAGGAATAGTCACTTTAGAGGATATTTTGGAGGAAATCGTTGGCGAGATAGAGGATGAATACGATAAGGAAAGCGAATGGATAGAAAAGATAGATGAAAATACAGCAATTGTAGATGCTCGGGCGCTTATAGAGGATGTGAACGAAGAGCTTGGACTTTCCCTATCCGATGAGGAAGCGGATACCCTTGGAGGTTTAGTTTACGCTCTATTGGGTAAAGTTCCAGAGGAAGGGGAAAGCGTTGAATTGGATTCCCTCACGCTCACCGTGGAGAAAACGGACGGAAGGCGAATAACAAAGGTTAGGATAACCAAGAAAGAAAAGCCAACAGGGGAAGAAGAGGAAGCGAATTAGTAAGAGGTTTTATTCTCTGTTTGCCTCAGGATAAGAACCAAGAACTTTGATGAAAAGAGCTTCCTCCGATAGCTTATCCAGCGCCTTCTTTACCCTCTCTTCTTTTATATGCCCTTGAAAATCAGCAAAGAAGACATATTCCCAGGAGGTCCGACGGGAGGGACGGGATTCAAGCATCGTGAGGTTTACATCGTATTTATCAAAAGCGGAAAGAGCCCTATAAAGAGCACCTGCCTTATGCTTAACCGCAAATATAATCGTCGTTTTATCCTTTCCAGTGGGAGCTGTTTCCTCCTTTCCTATTACCAAGAATCTCGTGCTGTTTCCCGGGACATCCTCTATTCCTTCCGCAAGCACATTTAAATCGTATATCTCCTTTGCCGCTTCGCTTCCTATAGCTGCCCCTTGGGGGTCTTCTTTGCACATTTGCGCCGCCTTTGCAGTGGTAGCGGTCTCTATAATCTCTACATTGGGCAGATTCTCTCTCAACCATCTGCGACACTGCCCCAATGCCTGAGGGACGGAATAGACCCTCTTAATTTTCTTCAAACTATCAGCGGGGGAAAGAAGAAGATGGCGGATGGGGATGACCATCTCGCCACATATTTTCAACCCCTCTATTTCCTGGAAAATATCCAATGTCCTCGCCACTACTCCTTCCGTTGAGTTCTCAACTGGCACAACCCCCAAATCAGCACTTCCCCTGAGCACTTCTTCAAAAACATCCTCAAGCCTCTCACAGGCAACATAATCCGCTGAGCTTCCGAATCTTTTAATGGCAGCGAGATGAGTAAAAGTTCCCTCTGGACCCCAATAAGCGATTTTTAATGGCTTTTCCAAACGCCGACAAATTGATATAATCTCTCTAAATAGATATGTTAGCTCTTCATTGGATATGGGTCCCTTGTTGAGGGAGAGGATATGTCTTATAACTTCCTCTTCCCTGCTAGCGTCAAAGACCCTTTCCCCTTTAAGGGCGGAAGCCTGCTTAGCGAGCTCAGCCCTTTGGGAAAGGAGGTCTACCAATTTCTCGTCTATCTCGTCTATTTTTCTCCTTATGTCTTCCAGTTCCATAGTGAGAGATTTTAAAGAGAGGTGAAAGGTATGTCAAGGAAGTTTGAGCATATTCCCTCCGACCTTTTTTTAAAATGTCCTCAATGTAAAAGAATATTGGTCTCAAGCGAAGTTGTGGAGAACTTCCGAGTCTGCCCTCGCTGTAATTACCATTTCCTTTTATCGGCGAGGGAAAGGCTTCAATATACTGTGGATGAGGGAAGCTTTCAGGAATACGATGCGGAGCTCGTCTCCAAAGACCCTTTATCTTTCCCTCAATATCAGGAAAAGCTCATTTCCGCGAGGGAAAAGACGAGTTTGAACGATGCGATAATCTACGGAACAGCAACGATTGACTCCATCCCCTGCGTTATCATAATAACCGACTTCTCCTTCATGGGAGGAAGTATGGGCTGGGTTGTTGGAGAGAAGGTGAAGAGGGCGATGGAGCTGGCAAGGGATAAATCTTTGCCCGTAGTGATGATTTCCGGCTCCGGTGGAGGGGCGAGGATGCAGGAAGGGATAATCTCCCTTATGCAGATGGCGAAAACGGCTTCTGCAGTCGGCAAGTTCCACTCCGCAAAGGTCCCTTATATAGCGGTTCTGACAAATCCTACAATGGCTGGTGTGCTCGCTTCCTTTGCCTCGTTAGGTGATGTTAACATCGCGGAACCGGGCGCTTTAATTGGATTCACCGGTCCGAGAGTGATTGAACAAACCTTAAAGATAAAGCTTCCTCCCGATTTCCAATCCTCCGAGTTTCAATTGGAACACGGTTTCTTGGATATGGTCGTTCCACGCAAGGATTTGAGGGAAACAATTGTTCGCCTCCTTCGTTTATTCCTACAGAAGACCAAGCCGAGGGAAAAAACCCCCATCACTGCGCCTTCCCTTTCCCCCGAGGATATTCCTCTTCTTCCCGAATTCGAGCGTCCCATCGCGGAGGTTATGTTGAAATTGAAGAAGCTTGAGAATCTCGCGATTGAGGAGAAGTTAAACAGGAGAGAGGAAATAGAAGAGCTAAAGAGAAAAGCAGAAGAATTGACCCGCAAAGCTTATCGCAATCTAACTCGTTGGCAGAAGGTGCAAGTTGCTCGTCATCCCCTGCGCCCCTACACGCTTGATTACGCGGAATTGATATTTGATGATTTCATAGAACTGCATGGCGATAGACTTATGGGGGATGACCCTGCAATCGTTGGTGGGCTGGCGAGCTTGAATGGTCAAACTGTTGTCTTCATCGGACACCAAAAGGGCAGGACGACGAAGGAAAGACGCTGGCGAAATTTCGGTTCAGCTCGTCCAGAGGGTTATCACAAAGCTCTTCGTCTTATGAAGATGGCGGAGAAATTCGGTTTCCCCGTCTTGACCTTCTTGGATACGCCAGGCGCAGCTTGTTTAACCGAGGCAGAAGAGAGAGGAATTGCCCAAGCTATAGCGCGCAACTTGCAAGAGATGTCCAAATTGAGGACTCCTATAATAGTTTCCGTAATAGGGGAAGGAGGTTCGGGTGGAGCGATAGGGATTGGCTTGGGCGATAGATTGCTGATGCAGGAGAACGCTTATTATTCGGTAATATCCCCTGAATCCTGTGCCGCCATAATTTGGAGAGATGCCAAAAGAGCAGCCGAGGCGGCGGAGGCATTGAAGCTGAGCGCTCAGGACCTCTACAGTTTGGGGGTTGCAGATGAGATAGTTCCCGAGCCGGAAGGAGGAGCACATAGAGATTGGGAAAAAAGCGCCCAGCTTCTCAAAGAAGCCATTCTAAGACACTTAGAAGAGCTCCAAAGCATCCCACTAGATGAACTAATCCAAAAAAGATACGAAAAATACAGTAATTATTGATACTTTTAGCTTCTTGGTTTAGACAAGATATGTGTTACTTCGCGTATTCTATTGCTCTTTTTTCTCTTATGACTACAACTTTTATCTGACCGGGATATTCCATTTCCTGCTCTATCCTTTTCGCGATATCCCTTGCGAGAACAGCCGCTTGAGCATCATCCACTTCCTCGGGCTTCACAATGACCCTTACTTCCCTTCCCGCCTGTATTGCAAAGGAGCGCTCAATTCCCGGGAAGGAGGAGACGATTTTCTCCAACTGCTCAAGCCTTCTAAGGTATGCCTCCAACATCTCTCTCCTCGCACCAGGGCGGGCGGCAGAAAGGGTATCAGCAGCTTGCACGAGAACGGATTCTATATACCTGGGTTCCTCTTCGCCGTGATGGGAAAGAATCGCGTTTATCACTTCGTCCCTTTCTCCATATCTCCTCGCAACCTTCGCTCCCAATTGAGTGTGAGAGCCCTCCTCATCAAGCGCCTTACCTATATCGTGGAGCAAACCAGCTCGCCTTGCAACGTTTGCGTTAACACCCAATTCCTCAGCCATCTGTCCCGCTATGAAGGCGACTTCCAAGGAGTGAGCGAGGACATTTTGTCCATAGGATGTACGATATTTCAGTCTTCCCAACAACCTTATCATCTCTGGATGAAGACCCATAACCTTCGCTTTCTCCATCGCTTCCTCCCCCGCCCTTATAATCTCATCTTCCACCTCTCTCTTTGCCTTGGCTACCATTTCCTCTATTTTAGCGGGATGAATCCTCCCATCTATTATGAGCTTTTCAAGCGCTATGCGAGCTATCTCTCGCCTCACAGGGTCAAATGAAGATATGACCACTACCTCGGGAGTATCGTCTATGAGAAGGTCAACGCCGGTAAGGCTTTCAAATGTGCGGATATTTCGTCCCTCCCTGCCTATTATCTTACCTTTTACATCATCGCTGGGAAGGCTGACAGTGGTCACCGTTATCTCCTGCGCCATATCTACAGCACATTTCTGAATAGCTCCCGCTATAATCTCCCTTGCTCTTGCCTCTGATATCTCCTTTATCCTCTTCTCCTCTTCCGCTACCTTCTGGGCAATTTCGTGCGCCAATTCCTCCTCGGTTCTCTTCAGAATAATCTCCCTTGCTTCCTCAGGCGATAGATTGGCGATTCTTTCCAATTCCTCTTTTTGTTGTTTTACGAGCTGTTCAGCCTTCGCTTGCAACTCTTCAATAAGTCTCTCCCGGGAGGCGATTTGCTTTTCCCTTCTATCAAGAGCCTCAATCCTTCTCTCCAGTCTTTCCTGCTCCTGAAGAAGCCGATTTTCCCTTTTGTTTAGCTCTCTCCTCTGCTGATGAAGGCTTTGCTCTATCTCGCTCTTGAATCTGTGCGCTTCCTCCTTTGCCTCAAGAAGCGCTTCCCTTTTCAGAGAATCTGCTTTCTTTCTCGCCTCCTCAAGGAGTTCCTCCGCTTTTCGCTCCTTCTCTTTAGCCCTTTTTATCGTTTTTTGGTAAATGTAGTAAATTGCTATGGGTAAAGAAACCCATAATATAAGGCTTATTATCAAAAACCACATTTATAACACCTCCCTTTTTAAGGGGAGGGAAAGAGAAACCTCAAAGCTTTTTCAACAATATCCCAGCTAAAGCCCCTCCTCAGGAGAAAGGAAGCAAGCTTCTGCCTCCGACGAGGGTCATCACCAGAAATAGACGCAAGACGACGGCGCCCAATTTCAAGGGCGCTTTTTAATTCCTCCTCTTCCGAAAGCAAGCTAATCGCTTGCCTCGCAGTCTCACCCTCCACTCCCTTCCTTAAAAGCTCTCTGAGAAGGCGAATTCTTCCATACTTTTCCTTCCTACCCTCCACCCACTGACGAGCAAAGCGAGAGTCGTCCAATAGACCCTCTTCTTTTAACCATAATATCGCTTCCTCCGTCGTCTTTTCGTCTATTCCTTTCTCTTTAAGCTTTTCTCTTGCTTCCTTCTCCGTTCTATCACGGAAGGAGAAAAATCGCAATAAAATCTCCTTTGCTTTGAGGAGCTCGCTTATCCTTTATGCCTCCTTTCAAAGAAATACATATTGCAAATCTTGCTTAAGGAGGATGTTCTCTTTCCTATCCCCTTTTGTTTTTAATTATACACACTCCTTTTAAATTAGACAAGATATTTTGAAATTTAGAACATTGAAGAAATATAAAGATTGCCCCCCCTAATCTGAAACTTTTACATATACCAGCATGGATTCCCCAACAATTATCTAATCGTTTTTCCTCTCCTTTTTTGCCAAAAGGATTATCTCGTCCAAAGTGTGTAGTGTATTAGCGGGGAACTGGGGAATAAGGCTTATTATGCAATAATCGCCTTTGTAGGCGCATATTAAGACGTAGGGGAAAGAAGGCTGGGGCTGTGTGTTCTTTATAATCCTTTGCCATCCCTCTTTTTTCAATTTCTCCTCATAATAGTTTATTACTTCCCTTGGGTCAATCTTTGAAGGAAGTTGAAATTCTCTGAAATGGATTTCATCTGCGTTAGAAAGGAGAGACTGAAGGAGAGAAGCAGAAGGAGTTGACTTAGCAATTTCCGATGATGCAGCTCCCACATGTGTAGGCGCACTATATTTAACGCCTTCTCCTTTGAGTTTTTCGCTAATTGCCTTAGCAGGGATACGAGCTTCCAGCACCAACTTGGCTTGGGGAAAAGGGGCAATTTTGGGAAAAGAACCTTTCTCCTCTTCAACAAGAGAAGTAGCAATGGATGATAACCCCTTCATTATTATCCCCAGCAAAACCCCAACATCTTTAACACCTCCAGCCTCAACCAATAAGAGCTGGCTTGGCTTAGTCCCGGGAGCGATGAGAAGAACATCCTTTCCTCTGTTATAAGCTATAGG
Organism: bacterium; assembly: GCA_014360495.1. Lineage (NCBI taxonomy): Bacteria > bacterium. Next base: position 223,433 of record JACIXR010000004.1, on the reverse strand, counting down.
AAAGGGCTGTTGGGGTTGAGAAGAGGAGAAAAGCAAACGCCACCCTTTAGAAGGGAGGGTTTGTTGCCAAAATTGTAAAGCCTCCGTTTTATCACCATCAACAATCACAATTTCCAATCTCTCTATATTTTTTGCATAATCCCCGAGAAGCGCTTGCATTATTACAGGTGGGAAGGATGTGCTCTCCACAACTTTGAGGTAAGGAGGAAGGGGAACTTCTAAGGCGAAGGAAAAGGATATTGAAACGAGAAGAAGGAGGAAAAATTTTCTCATAAACTTTCGCCCCCTTTCATATCTAAGTTTTTACCTCTAAGGATTTGGAAGGCTCTCTCCAAATTGCTTTCTGCCTGCTGGGCGCTCAATAGAGCCATCTCCAATCTCTCGGCAATCTTCTCCTCTACATCGGTTTCCTCCAGCTTTGGCGTGGCGAGAACTTTTCTTGATGTTGGTGTCAAGGGTTGAGGCGGTCTCTTCGCCACGACCACTTCTCTCTTTACCCTGGAGCTCGGCACCGGTTTCGCTATTTTCGGGACCGTAGGGACAGCCTTTGTAATAACTGGGGGTGTAGGGGAAGGTAGATTCGCTTGGTAAGGTGGTGAGATAGTAGGTGGTGTGGGTGGAGCGGACCTGTGTTGAGTATATAGATTAAGGAATAGGAATACAAGGACAATGGAGACGCCGATAAGAGAGGCGAAAGCGGGGAACCAAGCTATTTTTCTTTCCACTCTCTGGGAAAGTCCCTGCTTCACATTGAACCAAATATTCATAGGAGCTTGCAAGCGAGGGACGCTTTGAAGAGCGGAGAAACATCTCCGCCATTCCTCATAGGAGGATAAACATCTCTCGCAGGAAGCAAGGTGTCTTTCAACTTCCCTTGTTTCCTCTTCGCTCAGGCTACCCTCCAAGTAGAGGGGCAAGATATCTTCAATTCTCTTGCAATCAATCCTTCTCATTTATTCAATTCCTCCATTTTTTCCTTGAATTTCTTCCTTGCCCTATGCAGGGCAATCTTAACGCTTCCTACGCTTCTCTTTATAACACTCGCTATCTCCTCATATGATAATTCCTCAAAATGCCTCAGTATAAGAACAGTGCGATAAAGCGGCGGCAACTGCCCAAGCACAATTTGAACTTGTTCTACTAGGTCATCATCCTCATCCTTCTCGTTCCCCACCTTGTATTCTACTTCGTCAAGTGAAACTGTTCTCTTCCTTCTCAAGTTGCTCAAACATACATTTACAGCAATCCTATACAGCCAGGTCGAAAGACTACTATCCCCTCTAAACCCCTTAATAGCGGAGAAGGCACGGAGAAAGGTTTCCTGAGTCCAATCCTCCGCATCTTCCCTTCTCCCGCTCATCCTATAACATACATTATAAACCATATCTTTGAAATTCATAAATATATGCTCCATCGCAGATTCCTCCCCATCTTTGGCTCTCTCTATTATCTCCTCCCAGTTTACATCGTTCAACTTCGGCACCTCTCCGTATATTTAGACGCTTTTTTCACCCTCAAAGTTACTCTCCTCTCTTAACCTCTTGGCAAGATTGATGTTGTATCTATCCTCTACGGGGTCGTAGGGCGTTTCCATTATAGCAGGAAGGTTTTTGAAAAAGGGGTCATTTATAATCGCCTTAATTCCCCTTAAACCTATTCTCCCCTTACCCAAGCTTTCATGACGGTCAACTTTGCTTCCCATAGGTGTTTTACAATCGTTTAGGTGCAATAGCTTCAAGCTTTCTCCTATTTTTTCTCTCACCTCTTCGCTTAATTCCCTCACCTTTTCGGGAGAGGATAAGTCGTAGCCAAAGGCAAAGAGATGACAAGTATCCAAACATATCCCTATTTTACTTTTATCCACTTCCTTTAATAATAGCTGAATCTCTTCAATTGTAGAACAAATCTCACCGCCAGCACCTGAGGTATTCTCCACCAAAATCATAGCATTGCCTTTATGGAACTCGCTCAATTTTTGGAGAGCGGATATCAATCTGCTCATCCCGAAGGAAGCGCCTGCCCCTTTATGACTCCCGGAATGGACGATGACGAAATCCGCTCCTGCCTCCTCAGCGAACTCCAAATGCTCGTTTAATATAAGGATTGATTTTCTATATATGTCCTCCTCTGGCGTGGCAAGATTCAATAAGTAAGGAGCGTGGATGGCAATGGGCGAGATATCGTTTAGACGGAGCTCCTCCACATACCATTTCAAGCTACTCGGGTTCCCGCTTATCCTCCAAGTCAAAGGGCTTGTTATTAAAGTTTGGATGCATTCGCAGCCCAGTTCAAGGGCGTATTTAAGAGCCCTTTCAAAGCCTTTGTCTATTTTAACTTGGAACCCGAACCGCATAGTAATTGCACAACTCCTGAAGAGGACAAATTTGACACTTTGGATTCCTTGAACGACAGATTTCACGTCCCAAGCGAATTAAATTTAAATGCAGAGAAAGAGAAAGCTCAGCGGAAAGATTAGCCTCAAATAATTTGGAGATTTCATTTGGGGAAAGTTTTTTCCCGCCAATGCCTATTCTATTGACTATGCGATGGATATGAGTATCAACAGGAAAGGCTGGCTTGGCGAAAGAAAAAAGGAGAACGCAGGAAGCAGTCTTATCGCCAACGCCCGGAAGCGATAGAAGATATTCCCTTGCCTCCTCCATAGTCAAATCGCTGAGAAAGGAGAGGGTAATAGCTCCTCTTTCCTCTTTTATCCTTCGTAAAATTTCCTTTATCCTTCTTGCTTTTATATTTGATATTCCACCGCATCTTATAGCTGACTCTATTTCCTCTATCGGAGCGTTTAAGATAGCTTCCCAATCGGGAAAACGGTTCTTAAGATTAGCAAAGGCTTTGTGTGAATTAGCGTCGGAGGTATTCTGGGAGAGAATGGTCCTTATCAGAACATCAACTGGCTCTTCCCGCTCTCTCCTCGGGGTAGAGAAAGCTTTTCTAAGTCGCTCCTCCATCTGGAGGATGAGTTCCCTCAAGTTAGAACGCGACACGAAAGCCTCTTAAGTCTCCCTTTGCTTCTCCCCAAACGATTTTCACCTCCCTTACCCTTGCCGATGGTGGTCCCTTCTTCAGCTCCTCTATGAATTTAGCGAGGGAATCCTCATCTCCCTCAGCCACAACTTCAACAGTTCCTTGAAGGGTATTGCGAACATAGCCGTCTATGCGATATTTTATTGCCATCTGCTGGGCAAAGAAACGAAATCCTACTCCTTGCACCCTGCCGAAAATCTCTATGTGAGCTCTTTTAAGAGGCATCTAAATCTCCACCTCCATAGCAATTCTCACTGCCTCCTCAGGCTCGTCAACATAGCTTATACCCTTCACCTCTGTAAATTCACTCTCCACACGCCAAGTCCTTATACCTACTACTGGGATGTTGAAATGAAGGGCAAAAGCGAGCTCTGTAAGGGTGCCAAAGGCGCCGCCTATTGCGATTATCGCTTCCGAGGAAAGAACGACTATCATGTTTCTCGCATAACCAATTCCAGTGACAATCGGTATATCAATGTAGGGATTCGCCGAATCCCTCGTCAGAGTGGGAAGAATTCCCACGGTTACACCACCCCTCCTTTTCGCTCCCTTGCAAGCGGACTCCATAATCCCTCCCATCCCACCACAAATAAGGACGCCACCTCTTTTACCTATCTCTTCCCCAACTTTCTCAGCAACGGGAAGGAGCTCCGCAGGTGGTTGCGAGGCTCCAATGACTCCTATGAATTTCCTCATCTCTTCTTACCTACAGGAATGATGTAGAGTGGTTCCTCTGGAGTTGGGAGTGAGAGAAGGCTTTTAACTTTCTCGTCCTGGAACGCTCCAACGCAGACGGAGTCGTAGCCCAAAGCCACAGCTTGAAGTTGGATGTTTTGCCCGATATGCCCGATTTCCATATAAACATATCTTGTTGCTCTCGTTCCATAGCGTGCCATAGTCTTAGAAAGCTCGGCTGTGATAACAATAACAAGTGGGGCTTCAGCGATGAAGTCCTGATAAAGGGAAGCTTCCGCAAGGGGAGAACGCAAATCATCCCTCAAGTGGAGACTAAGCTTGTGTTCATCTGGCATATATTTATAAACTCCCTCAGGGAGAAGCGCATAGAGATGACAGGGGAAGATAGCGCCGGCGGAAGGTGCGGTGCGGAATCTCGTGTATTTATCTGATATTCCCTGTCCAGCCCAGAGAATTTGGCTTATTGCCTCCAAGGGCAAAGGAGCAGAGGAGAAACGCCGAACAGACCTCCTTCTCCAAATAGCCTCTTCCAGACTCATCTCGCCTTTTGTTTTTGGTGGAGGGAGGATGATTTCTTCTCTATTTGTCTTCATATTCTATCACCTTTTTAAGAGCCTGATGTGCCAGAATGTGCGCTTCCCTTATCTCCTTTCTCGTTCCCTGACGCAATATCAATTCCTTAAACCCCTCCGCTAACTTCTTTGCTTTCTTATACAGTTTGAGAAGATTTTTCGCCCTCGTTTTATATAACCCGCTCCATTGCCTCGCTAATAGCTGACTATCCGTAATCACCTCCAACTTGAGAAATTTATTCCTTCTCGCAAGGTTCAGAGCCTCTATAAAAGAGAGCCACTCTGCTTCATTATTAGTTACATCTCCCACCTCTTTGCTAACGAAAAAGATTCTCTCGCCATTTCTATCCTTCAAAACAACACCAATTCCTCCTTTGCCAGGATTTCCCTTCACTGCACCATCTATTATAGCGATGCCTTCCCTGTCTATCATTCCTCAAGGTAAAGGATGCGTCCACAATTCTCGCAGTAAACTATCGTTTCCCCTTCTTTAAGGCGTGTGATAAATCTTGGGCTGATGCTGAAACCACATCCACCGCACACCCCTTTTACAACCTTCGCCACTCCACCACCCACCTTAGCCCTTATCTCCACATATCGCTCTAAAAGGAAGGGGTCTATCTGAGGGATGAGCTTCTCCCTTTCTTGCTCTAATCTATCAATTATTTCCGAAAGCCTCTTAGATTCCTCTTCGTATTTCCTCCGCACCTCTTGATATTCTGAATCCTCAGCCTTCAATTGCTCCTCCAGAAGTTGGATATCCCGATTCTTATCCTCAATAGCGAACATCAGCTCGAGCACTCTCTCCTCCAACCTATCTTGATTACGTCTGAGAATTTCCACTTCCCTCTCCATTGACTCCAATTCTTTAGGGTTGCTTACATACCCACCATACATCCTACTTTCCATTGTTCGTCTTCTTTCCTCAAGCCCCCTCGCTTCCAATTCCTTATCCTCCATTTCCCTCCTCATCTCCCTTAATTCATTCCTCTGTCTTTCAAGTTCCGCTTTTAGGGCATCAACCCTTGCTTTAAGGGTACTTCCATCGTCCAAATTTTTCATTTCTTCCCTGCTCGTTTGAAGAGCATCGTCTATCTCCTCAAGTTGCCAGAGAAGCCTTAACTTTTCCTGCATAGCCTATAGTTTCTCAATCCGAGTATCCGCATATTTTTTTGTAAAGAGAAATCACCTTGTTTATATAAGCCTGCGTTTCCTTATATGGTGGGACTCCACCATACCTCCTTACAGCACCGGAGCCTGCATTGTAGCAAGCCAAAGCAAGGGCAAGCTGTTGAGGATTACCCTCAAACTTCTCAAGATGTCCCCTGATGAGGCGGATTGAGGCTGAAAGATTATCAATGGGGTCAAACGGATTCTTCACCCCCATCCCAGCCGCCGTTTGGGGCATAAGTTGACCCAATCCCATAGCTCCTTTTCTCGAGACCGCCTTGGGGTCAAATCCCGATTCCACAGCTATGACCGCTACCACCAAACGAGGGTCTAAATTGTTCTCCACGCTGAAGTAAAGAATTGCTCTTGCAATCATCCTCGCGGAATTCTCATCCATACGAGGATTAAAATAAAGGACAGCTCTCTTATATGCCTCAACTATATCCTCGGAAATGGATAGGCGATTGGGAAAGCCTCTGCTGGTTAGGTTCCCCTTACTATTGGAGGTTGTAACGGGATAATAAAATACCTCTTGCTGTTTTTGAGATTCCTCTTTGGCTCTTACATCTGCCTCCTTCACAACAAGTAGGAGCTCATATATTCCGGCTTCAGAAGATGGCTTCGCTAAGAGCCTTATCTCTTGTCCCACCTCAACGGATAAAGGTTGCTTGAACTTCAAACAGGTTGTAGCTCCATCATCTATGAGTAGGGTAAAGAGCTTTCCCTTTATATAGCCGACGACTTTTCCCCTGAACTCCAAACATTTTCCGCTTTTTACAAGGGAGAAATATTCATCTACAGAAGCAAAAGCGAGGGCAGAGAGAAAGAGAACGAGGATTTTACTCCTCAACCCTCAATCACCTCCTTAAAGGCATTGTAAGCTTCCTCTCCCCAGAGGACGAAAGTTACCTGCTGGAGATTCTTGAGGGACGGAGCCACCTCTTCAATTGCTTTCAACATTGCTTTGGCACTTTCCTTATAGGGGAATCCACCGACACCGGTTCCCAAAGCGGGGAAGGCGATGCTTTTTAGCCCAAGTTGGTCGGCAAGAAGAAGGGAGCTTTTTGTTGCTTCATAGATTTTCGTTTCATCCGTCCTCCTATCGTCACCCATAACTGCTGCGTGAATGACGAATTTGGCTTTTAAACTTCCCGCGCTTGTCCAAATAGCCTCCCCGATTTGTATCGGACCTTTAGCTACTGCCTCCTTTTCTATTTCTACACCCCCCTTTCTCTTTATCGCTCCCGCTACACCTCCACCCATCCAGAGGCGGTTATTTGCTGCATTGACGATGGCATCGCACTCCATCTCGGTTATATCACCTTGTAGGAGGTTTATGGTGATGCCGGCGACCTTCTTCATATTTATAAATGTTAAGAGAAGCGAAAGGGAAAGTCAACAAAATTTTTGTAATTTAACGGCGTTCCTGAAGAATTTATGACATCTGCCTATATTATGAGCCCAAAAACTCGCCCCCTAATTGCAATCTACCCCTCCTTGTGAGCGAAAGCAAAGGAATCGCGTTTCACGAACATACAAGTTCGTGAAACGCTCACCTCTTAAATAATGGCAATTCCCTCGCTTGATAGGCTTTAAAAAGGGCATCAACAACTTTTGGGTCAAATGCTCTTCCGCTTTGCCTCCTCAGCTCCATTAGTGCTTCGGTGATGGGAAGCGGCCAGCGATGGGGACGCTTGCAAGTCATAGCTTCAAAAGCATCGGCAACAGCGATTATTCTTGCTCCCAATGGTATTTCCTCTCTTGCAATTCTATCTGGATAGCCGTTTCCATCATATGCTTCATGATGATGCTTGATTAATAGTAGGACATCCTCCAAGCCTTCTATATGTTGAAGCATCTGCACACCGAATAAGGGATGCTTTTCAAGCAATATCCTTTCTTCATTACTCAATCTCCCGGGCTTTAAAGTTATCTCGGGAGGGACGGCAAGCATTCCCAGGTCATGAAGCAGAGCAGCAAGGGGTAAGGCAGGGTCTTCATAGGGAGGTTCTAGGTGCTTGGCAATAGCCATTGAATATTCTAACACCCTTAATGAACGCCCTGCTGCATAGCCCTCCGCTTCCTCGATTGCGTTGATTACCGCCTTCAAGATCTCAAAAAGCACATCTGATTCATATGGCAATTTGCTCATACCCCGAACACCTCCTTAATGAATTTTCTCTGTTTCTTCGCCGATTCCAAAGGAGGAAGTGTGCTCCTGTCCAATTCCGCTACCAGCCATCCATCATAGCCAATGCTCTCCAGCACCATCTTAACTTTCCCAAAATCCACAATTCCCTCCCCCAGCTCTATGAAGTCGTTATCCTTTACATCCTTCAAATGAATATATTTTATCCTATCTTTGAATTCCTTCATAATTTCCCCTGGGTCCATTCCCATCAAAGCTAAATGTCCCCTATCAAATGCGAAGAAGAAAGAATCGGAAGAGGTGTTATTGGCGAGAAACTCTATTTCCTCTTTTGTCTCAATCAATGTCCAAGCGTGGTTGTGAAAGGCTACATATACCCCTATTTCCCTGCACCTCTTGCCTATCTCATCGCAACCCTTGGCAAAGAGCTCATAAACCTCCTTACCAACTGGTTTCTTTACCCCTCCAGCCGCAACAACCAAAACATCAGAGGAAAAATCGTTCTTCAATATTCTTGCCATCTCACAAGCCCTTTCTATTTCCTCCACCTGTTTTTCTTTATCAATAAGATGCAATCCAAAATATGTTGAACTCACTACTAACCCGTTTTCCCATAATATCCTCTTAAGCTCTTCCAAATTAGAGAGATATTGACCTATTGGAGCCTCAACCCCCTCAAATCCCGATTCCTTTATCTCCTTTGCTATTTTCTCAAACGGCATTTCGCCCCAAGTTATGGGTTGAATGCCAGCTTTCATCTCAAAACCTCCTTTCATAAATTTCTTAAATTTTCTTGTTGTATCTTGTATTTGTCAATTCCTTTTTCAAATATCTTGTGAAATTATTATTGCAAATTTTTCTCATTTAACTTATAATTAAAACAGACATGGACTTAGAGAGAGCTAAGGAATTTCACGGACACTTGGGTCCCTTCCTCGTGCTTGGCTTGAGGATGGGAAAGAAGGCAATTGCCCTCTTGGGAGCAAATAAATATTTCGGATTGAAAGCGACTGTCTTCTGCCCAGTAGAGCCTCCGGAAAGATGTATGGCTGATGGCATCCAACTTTCCACGGGATGCACATTCGGGAAGGGAAATATAGAACTGGTTCCTTCCCGCAGGCTTGCTTTGTTTTTGCATAGCGGTGATAAAGGGGTGAGGGTAGAGGTGAGGGAGGAAGCGATTGAGAGGATAAGGAAGTGGTTGAATGATGGAGAAGAAATAGCGGTTTCAAATCTCTTGCAGATTCCCGATGAAGAGCTATTTATCTGAAACTAACAATGTTCTCAATAAATCCAAAAAGAAAGGAGGTGAAAAAATGAGGAGAAAGGGTTTCACCCTAATAGAACTTCTGGTCGTCATAGCTATCATCGCTATTTTAGCCGCTATTCTCTTTCCCGTCTTTTCACGGGCAAGAGAGATGGCTAGGAAGGCTGCCTGCACGAGCAACCTCAAAGAGATAGGAATCGCCATGAGGATGTACAGCCAAGATTGGGATGAGAAGATTGTGCCGATGTATAGCTGGAATTCCCTAAACGGTTATCGAACCTGGTGGATGGTTCTAATTCAGCCCTACCTGAAGAACTACCAGATTTTGCGTTGCCCCTCTTCCAACTACGATTGGTGGTGCGCGGGAGCAGATAATGCGTGCGAGCTTTTCCCTAGCGACCAAGGCGTCCCAATAGAGCAGAGGCATCGCTATATGGGAGGTTATGGCTACAACTGGTACTTCACTTCTTGGGCTACCGATGACGCTAATACGAGAAATATCTCCGAGGCTCAGCTCACCCGACCCGCTGAGATAGTCGCAGTCTCCGATTCAGCCTGCATTGTCACAGGACCTAATCCCTCCATCGGCATCACCTTTGATGCCTGGCTCAATGGTTGGCCTGGCGGGAATGAAGTTAAGAGGCACAACGGCGGAGCTAACTATCTCTTTTACGATGGGCATGTGAAGTTCGCAACGCCTGAGCAGATGATAGACCCAGTTGACCCCGAGAGGTTCTGGGCGCGCTGGAAGTAAAAGACGACCAGAGGAAGTAGTTTAACCTGCCCGAGGAACTATAGTTCCTCGGGCAGGTTTTTAAGTGGAAAAAACTTTCAAGTTAAAAAATAAATAAAATAATTTAACTTGACCTTACCCACTTTCAATCCTAAAATATAAAATATCTAACTATGCAATGGAACAAGTTCCTTGAGCTCGTTGAAGAAAGACTCCGCCCCTTTCAGGGAATGATTACTTATGGAAACCTCCGCTGGGAAACCCAGTCATGGGGAGAGGGGGAGGATTCCACCTATATATTTTCCTTAGTCTATGAAACGCCTGGGGGCTCCACTAACCAGATTAGCGTATACTACAGACCCGCAATAAGCAGGTTTGAGGCGCTGGGAGAGGAAGAGGAAAACGATTTGCGAACAGAATCCGTTGAGGAAGTTTTGAAATGGTTGGAGGAAAGGGTGAAGAGGATACCACATGTGAGGTTGGCGAAGCTGAAGAGCAACATTGATGAGTGGTTCGCCAGCGGAAGAACGAGGATGGAGATGCTTCAGGAGATGAATAAATTGCTCCAAATGGACTTCAAAGGAGGGAGCATAACCCATACGGAGTTGAGAGAAGGAGTCCAATACATCATCTCGCTCTTGGAGAAGAATAAGAAGTCTTGAAAAGGAGGAAGCGGGAATGTTAATCTATCTTAATGGAAAGCTCGTTCCTAAAGAGGAAGCGAAAGTCTCCGTTTTTGACCACGGCTTCCTTTATGGAGACGGAGTTTTTGAAGGAATAAGGATTTATAACGGAAGGATTTTCAAGCTTAAGGAGCATATAGAGCGTCTATTTTATTCCGCTCACGCAATAGACCTCAAGCCACCCCTTACCCAGGAGGAGCTTCTCCAAGCCACAGTTGAAACAGTAAGGGCTAACAATTTGAGGGATGGGTATATAAGGATAGTTATTTCAAGGGGAGAGGGAGACTTGGGTTTGGACCCTCAAAAATGTCCCAATCCCACAGTTGTCATAATAGCGGACAAGATAGCCATATATCCCGAGGAAGTTTATAAGAAGGGAATGAAGATAATCACTGTCTCCACTCGTAGGAATTCCCCTCAAGCCCTCAATCCCAATATAAAATCCTTAAATTATCTCAACAATATTTTGGCAAAGATAGAAGCGAATAGGGCCAATGTGCCCGAAGCGATTATGCTTTCCATTGAGGGATATGTAGCTGAAGCTACGGGAGACAACATATTTATAGTAAAAAATAAGACCCTCATTACCCCTCCATTACATTTGGGGGTTCTACCGGGTATAACCCGCCAAACAGTAATTGATCTGGCAAAGGAAAGAGGGATAATAACTGAGGAAAAGCCCTTTACCCTCTACGAAGTTTATACCGCTGATGAGTGCTTTTTAACCGGGACAGCGGCGGAGATAGTGCCCGTAGTGGAAGTTGATGGGAGAGAGATAAACGGTGGAGTGCCGGGAGAGATTACCCTTCTTCTAATGAAAGATTTCCATGAATATGTCAAGACAGAAGGAGTGGAGGTATATAAATAAATGAGCGAAGGGGAGCTTTGGTCGGGAAAGGAGACGATGTTCGGCACTCACGATTTCCCCTCTGCGGAGGAGATAGTGGAGGATTATTCTAAAGAATTTCAAAACTATATCAAGCCGAAGGGTGAAAACATCTTTGGCTTTTGGATGCAAACGATAGCCGATATTGAATTTTTGGATTTGGAATTACAGGGATTAACGGAGAGCTACTATTCAGATTTTATTGATACATTCGGCGATACCAATGCCTACGCTTTCCACAACCTTTATCCCTTAAGGAAAGGATTTAAATGGAAATATTTCAGCAAATAGAGAGAAAAGAGTGGGATAATCCCAATGAATCACTTGGAAACATTTGATTATTTTGTCATAGAGATGAAGAAGATAGAGGCAAAGTATTTGGGGATGAAAAGCAGTGATAAATTGATACTCAATCCCCTCTTGGGCGCGAGGAATAGGGCAATTAGGGGTGAAAGCACAATAATCTGCGAGAAACCTTAGAGTGCTTCATGAAACTACGCAAATTACTTATAGGCCTCCAACCTCAAAGTGAATTAGAGATAGGATTGAAGGAAAGGTTTCAATTTGTAAGACTCTTGCTTGAAAGGGAGCAATTTAGAGAAGTTTTGAAAAAAGGCGGAATAAAGAATATTTATCTCGTTGGAGGTGTGCTTTTTAACATAGAAGGAACTCCGGCCACGGTAGAAAACGATAAAGACTTCGGAATCTGCTATAACGGTCTCATAAGAGCAAGGGATGAAATAGTTAACACTCTCAATCTGGCGGGAATTCCATTTAAAATAACTGAAAATACACATCCAGAAAGAGCTTTCTTAATAGAATCCTTAGTTGAGAAAGCCAAGTATAATAAGGAAAGAATCAACTATTTATTTGATATAGTGGACCACAACGAACTCCTACAGACGATTAAGGGGGAAATAGTTTGAAATGTGGTGACTGTGGATTAAGGGAGGCAACATATATAGCTTATATCAAGGGAAAGGAAGAGAGGCTTTTAGTTTCTCTTATCTGTGATATTTGTGCTCGGTGCTATCCCTCCTCTCAACTCCTTAGAATACCAAGTTTCCCCTCTTCCCTCACTTGTCCAGCCTGCAATTTTCCCTTAACCGAATTCTTCAAAACTGGCAAGCTCGGCTGCCCCCTCTGCTACGAGCATTTCTACGAATTAATTCTTCCCTTCATTAATCATATTCAGAGATATAAACGAGGATGAACTCTCTGAAAAATATTAGAGGCATAAACCCTCTCCTTTGGCTTGAGGGAGAGAGCGACCCAATCTTTCTATCTTCTCGTATCAGAATCGCAAGGAACATCGCTAACCTTCCCTTTCCTCAATGGGCTAAAAGGGAGGAATTGGAGAGAGTTGTGAAAATAGTTTATGATGCTTGGGAAAAACGCAATTTTCCCTTTCTCTTCTTCTTTCCTCTACAAGAACTCTCTCCATCTGAGAAAAATCTTTTTGCGGAATTACACCTAATCAGCAGGGAATTTGCAAGAGGGGAAAGCGAGGGAAGGGCGCTCCTCATCTCTCCCGATGCGTCGCTCTCCGTTTTGCTAAATGAAGAAGACCATATAAGGATATCCGCACTCGGGAAAGGGAAAAATCTTCACTTGGCTATACGTAGAGCTTTTCAGCTGGAGGAATACTGGGCAAAAGAAATTGGCTTCGCCCATTCGCCTCGCCTTGGCTTTCTCACAGCTTCCCCCAGCAATCTCGGAACGGGAATTCGCTTCTCCTCCATCGCCCACCTTCCCGCTCTCACTCTATTAAGAGGGAGGAATTACATTGAGAATCTTCTCGCCGATATGGAAATCAGGGGATTATTGGGAGAGGGAAGCGAACCGATGGGCTTTTTATACCAAATATCAACGAGAAGAACGCTGGGAATAAAATTAGAGGAAAGCCTCAAAGAAATAGAAACCGCTATCTCCATTTTAGATGAAAAAGAAAGAGAGGAAAGAGAGCTTCTTTTAAAGAGGACAACTATAAAGGAGAGAATAGAGGATGCCTATGCTCGTCTTTCTTCAGCAAGCCACTTTTCTACTTACACCGCAACCCAACTTCTTTCAATCCTGCGTCTCGCCTCTGCTGAAGATATCATTCCGATTCCTATGGAGAAAATAGATATTCTCCTTTTCCTAATTCGCCCTACCACAATTCAGTTTTTCTTTGGAAGAAAGATGAAGGTGGAGGAAAGGGATAAGCAAAGGGCAAATCTTTTGCGAGACAATCTCCTTTTCTAATAACGTCCCAACCTCTTCGCTGCCTTTTTCAGTAATTCAACAGCCCTTGGGTCATAAAGCTTCCCCGAATTTTCCTCCATAAAACGCACTGCCTGCGCTGGGGGGATTCTCTCTCTATAGGATTTATAGCAGGTCATATCATCAAAATCACAGCAGGCACCTATTACATATGCCCAAAATGGGATTTCATCCCCCTTTTTCCCCTCTGGATATCCGCTTCCATCGGGTCGTTCGTGATGATAACGAATATAATCAGCAACCGTGCGGAGATGTCCGAGATGTTCTATAATCTCCGCGCTTCTTACAACGTGATATTTGAACTCATCAGACTTCTCCCCATCCTCCGTGGGATAATTTAATATGTCATAGGGAACATCAACTATGCCTATATCGTGAATTATTGATGCCAATACTATCTTCTCCCTTTCATCATAGGGAATGTCCAAATCTTTAGCTATTTCGTCTACAAGCATCCCTACCCTTCTTCCATGTCCAACCATGCCCATCCATCTCCCCTCCGCTATCTCCGAGAAAGCCTCAAATACACCCCGAGTGTTTATACGATTCATAGATGTGGCACGCATTATGTAGATAAACAAGATTAGCAAGAAACCCGATATGCCGAATATAGCCATTTGAAAAGGAGTATCAAACGCCGCAGAACAGATAATTGCACCCAAAAGCAAGAGGATATACCAAAGATAACTTTCCTCTAACCTGCTTAACCAAAAATTCTTCTTAAAAACTCTTCCCTGCTTTAGAGCTGTTTCCAAGCCGACAATTACCCTATCAGAGACAAAGTAGGCTACACCGCAGGTGATTGTCTTCAGAACTACGAGATGAACATTTTCCCCCCTCCCTCCCATAGCGATAAGCAAGAGATGGATTGGGTATAGCGAGACGACTTTTAACGAACTTTCTGTAAGGGAACGAAGTATATTATCCCTATGAGCGATAGTGGGGATAAGAAAGGAAATTAACCAAAATGTCCAAATAGTTGTCGGAAATCCAAGACTTAAAAGAAGGGTTAAGGAGAAAGGATAGCTGGTGGTGAGGAAATCTTCCTCCCTGCCCGGAACATAAAAAACCTCGCTGAGTAAAAGCAGGAAGGAAAGAAAGATATAAGCTTCCCATTGCCTGAAGTTTAAAGCGAAAAAGCTCTCGGAAAAAAGGGAGACATTTTTGAAAAGAAGATAAAAAGAAAAGGTGATGACCGCTACCTGATAAATTCTCCATATGACCTTACCCCTCATTGAGCATCTCCCTGATTTCTTTGTTTTGGCTAAAGATATGTCTCATAGTATCCAAAACCCTCTTATCCCACTTCCCCCTCTCTGCTTCCTCATACAAAATCTGGAGCGCCTCTTCGAGAGTAAAAGATGGACTTTCGGAGCGATAGGGGCGAGGAGATATAAGGGCATGAATCGCATCAACAACGCCCAATATCTTCGCCTCTATTGGAATCTCATCCCCCATCCTTCCCCAATAGCCAGAGCCGTCCTCCTTCTCGTGATGGAGGAGTATCCAATAGCCTACATGGCGAAGATAGGGAACTTCGCGCATCGCTTGATAGGGAACGGAAGTATGTCTGCGTATCTCCTCCCTTTCACGAGGAGTAAGAGATTGGGTACTTTCAAGTATCTTCTCATCAATTGCTATTTTCCCGATGTCGTGAAGCCTCGCCGCATATGATAGCTGTTCTCTTCTCCACCAGGGAATTCCCATAGCTTTCCCGACGGCTGAAGCCAATCTTCCCACCATATCGCAATGCTCCTTAGTTGGTAAATCCAATCTCGCAAGCTGTTCGTGGAGAAGCTCCATAAAGAGGTTGAGAATCCTTATCTTCTCCAAATGAACAAGATAACCGAGACGCAAAACCGCAAGGAAAGAGAAACCTATTAAGAGAAGGGGGATTCCACCCAAGAGATACAAAAGAACATAGAGGACGCCCAAAGCGACTTCTAAGAAGACAAGAATGGCACTCCATGAGTAATTTGTCAGCCAAATCTCCGCAAACGATTTACCTGTCCACAGCGCTCCTGCTATGCTCATAGAAACGGTATCCAAGACAAAATATATTATTCCCATTAAACAAAGAGCGGAAATGTGTAGATAGCATTGAGAGGGAGGTGAGGAATGACTGGCATAGACCCATGATAAACCCGTGATTCCGCCAGAATAAGTAAAGCTACCCATATTGATGAAAAGGAAGGATAAACCTTGAAGTGATTTTTTAAAATCGCCGCTTAAAAGGGATGCTCTCCTTTTTTGATTAAAGAAGACCGATAGGAAAAAAGAAAAAGAATGAAGCCATGCTCCGGCTGCTGGACCGTAAAATATAATAGCCGTCGTTACCAGTGGGAATACTGGTACTACTTCCATTCCTCCCAATGGAAGAGAAACGCCATAAAGGAAAAGGAGAGTGGCAGGGACAAGAAGGATAAGGAAAAGGGGTTCAAGGGGGGAAAAGGGGAAGTAACGCGAAAGGATGATGAGAAATGGTAGGGATGTTAATCCCAGGGTCCAGGCGTAGATTTGTAATTTTAAGAGCCTTCGCTCCATTTCTTTCTTATCCCCTCATCCGCCCGGCTATGTGGGCCAGAAAACGGTGGAAGCTCCGCCGAGCAGGAGGAAGCCCAGGACGGCGGCGATGATTTTGTAAAACCTCGCCATATCTCTCACCTCCTGGCTTTTTCTTCACCCCTTCTCCGCTATTTCAGGGGTGAGACACTACGCTCCCGCTCAGCTTGATTTTCGGCTTCGCTCCGCTTCGCCGGGGGATAAGGGGCTTTTTCATTCCTTCTCTGGTGCCGCTTCGCTTAAATAAATCCCGAGCCGCCTGTTTATGGCGTTCAATGTAGCCAAAACAGTTGCCTTTCCGATATCCTGCTTGACCAGGGCGGCGCCGGCAAGCGGTTCCTCTCCGTTCAAGGTCACAAGGTCTATGAGGACGACAACCGTTTCCCTCCCCTTTGAATTCGTTATCATCAAGTCGTCAAGGGAAAGGGAAACCTCCTCGGGAAGGCATTTTTCAATCGCCTTCAATGTAGCTTGAGAGAAAAGATAAGGGATGTTTCTTGTGCTCGCTGGACCGACGGCTTCCCCCTCCACTATCTCGTCTCCCCTCTTCAACCTCACGAAAGCCCTCGCCTTTATAGCAGATATGTAGAGGGAAATATCAAGGAATTGAAGGCGGATGTGAGCGGAACGAGGTTCCTCGCCTATCTGGGCAACACTTATCTTCCTATGGTCAACTGCTACATTACACTTCGCCAATAGAACAGATTCTATATCCCTCACCACTTGCTTGGGAGAGCGCTTCGCATCAACGATAACATGGACTTCCTCAATTTTGCCTTCCCCATCTGCTACGACTTTAACACCGTTAACGCCTTTAACCTCGGAGATAGCTTCTTCTATCTCCTTAACTGAAACGCTCCCAAGCTGCTCGTCCTTGCTCATTCTCTTATTTTCGCCTCCAATCTTTCCTTTAAAACATTCTTTATTAAATTCACCAGCGAATCTACTTCCTCAGATGATAGGGTTCTGTCCTTGGCGCGGAAGGTTAGGGAGAAAGTGAGACTCCTCTCCCCTTCCGGAACCGGCTTCCCTTCATAAACATCAAAAAGGAAAACATCATCAAGCAAATCTCCGCTTACCTCTCTAATTATCTCTACTATTCTCCCAGCCGTCAATTCCTTTTTGACGATGATTGATAAATCCCTCTCAACGGAGGGGAATTTAGGTAGAGGGGAGAAAATCTTTTTCTCCTTTCTTTCCTCCCTTAATCTATCAACGCTTATCTCGCCGAGATAAAGTGGTTTATCTATATCATAAAAATCCCTCAATTGCTCTCCAATCTCGCCGATAAACCCAATGTCCTTATCCTCTATCTCTATTTTCGCGGAGCATAGGGGATTTAGGAGGGGATGTTGAGCCGGTTGGAAATCGCCTCTTATCCCTAAAGCTTCAAGCAGGCTTTCCAATATTCCCTTCATGTAAAAGAAATCGTTTATCAATCCCTCTTTGCCCGTTCGCCAGCTTTTCTCCCTCCCGCCAGCAACCGCTATCCCCAGGACTTTCTCTTCTCCTTCCTTTCTATAGACCTTCCCAATCTCAAAAACCGCTATATCCGTGATGCCGTAAGAGAAATTGTGAGAAGCAACTTTCGCTAAAGAGGGAATAATTGAGGGACGAAGGTATGAATATTCCTCGCTCAAGGCGTTGCGAACTCCAATGATATCTTCATCTATGAAAAATCTCTCTCTTTCGCTTTTGCTTATAAGGCTATGGGTTGTAATCTCCCAAAGTCCGAGACGGAGAAGTATTTCCTTGAGTTCATCATCAAAGGCGAGCGCCTCCATTTTGTGTCCGAGACTAACCCTTGCGAGGGGGAGGGTTGTGGGGATGTTATCATAGCCAAAGAGGCGGGCTATCTCCTCCACCAAATCAGCTGGCTCCTTTAAATCGGGACGATAAGTAGGACAGATGACGACCAATTTCTCCCCCTCATCCCGAACATCCAAATTTATGTTTTTTAGATAATAGATGATTCTCTCCTTGGAGAGATTCGTGCCAAGAAGCTGATTTGTTAGCTTATAAGGAAAGTCTATTATCCTTGGGAATATCTTTTGGGGATAGACATCTATAATTCCTTTAGCTACTTCTCCTCCGGCAAGACTTTTGATGAGGGAGGCACAATAGGTCGCTGCTTGGGGTGGAAGGTAGGGGTCCACATATCTCTCAAAGCGATAGGAGGCATCGGTTGACATAGAGAGCGCACGAGAGGTCCTGCGAATGGAAGCGGAGTTGAAATGAGCTGCCTCAATCAGGACATTCTCTGTTCCAAAGGTGACCTCTGTATTTTGTCCTCCCATCACTCCCGCGATTGCGACGGCTCTCTCTGCATCGGCAATGACGAGCATATCGGAGGATAATTCTCTCTCAACCCCGTCAAGGGTTATAAGCTTTTCACCTTCATTAGCTCGGCGAACGATTATTTTCCTTTTTCTCAAAAGGTCGTAATCAAAGGCATGAATCGGCTGACCGGTGAGGAGCATAGTATAATTTGTCGCGTCCACCACATTGTTTATCGCTCTTAGACCCGCCTTAGCGAGCCGCTCTTGAAGCCAAGGAGGGCTTTCCTTGACCTCAACCCCTAAAACTATGCGGGCGCAGTAGCGAGGACAAAGGTCTGGTTCCCAAATTTCCACTTCCGCAAGCTCTTCCGCTCTTTTATCCCCCTCTTCTACTGTGAAATGTGGAAGGTTAAGGGGAAGGGAGAGCTTGGCGGAAAGCTCCCTTGCTATTCCGATGATGGAGAGGCAATCTCCTCTATTGGAGGTTACCTTTATGTTGAATATAGGAGATTCGGTGCCCTCTATCCCCTCTACCTCGAAGCCGAGCATAGTGAGGATATGGGCAATCTCTTTCGCGGGTAGCTCAATATTTAATATCTCCTTCAGCCAATCTAATGGAACTAACATATCTATAATTTTAAAGCGGTTAGTTCACTACATCAAGAAATTAAGTGATAAAAAGGCGGGAGTCCTTTCCCACTAAAATTTTATCGCGCTCGCAATGTCCCAAAATTTAGTATCGGGCTTAGGACCCCCGCTCAAATTCTTATGGTATCCCTTCTTTTTCTTTTTCTTTCTCCGCTATCTCTATAATCTTCATCGCCTCCTCCAAGCTTACAGCCTCTTCACCTACGAGAACTCTTATATCCCTTATACTCCCCCAAGGAATGAAGTGGATATGGTCCCTAAACTTAACTTCGCCTTTCCTGCGAGTTGAGAAGGCGACTTCAAACTCGTGGAACCATATCCCATCTTCCTTCCAGGAGCAGATGAAACCGTGTTTGTATGCAAGATTAGCACCATCCGCTCCATGGAAGAGAACGACTTCTACTGGTGCTTGTCCTTTCTTTACTTTTTCTTCTAATTCCTCGTTGTATTTCATAGCGTTCACCCTTTATAAATTATAGTATGGCGCGGGTGGGAGGAAAATAACCCTCCCACCCGTTTTGTTTCCTACTGTCCGGTTTGCGCCCCTTCAGGCGCGCCGCCGGTCGGCGGTGCCACGGGTACCTTCATTCCGGGACCACCGGGCATCATTGGACCCTTGCCTCCAGGCATATTCATACCCGGACCCTTGCCTCCAGGCATATTGGGTCCCATCTTGCCCATTGGAGGCTGCGCCCCGGTAGGCTTCTTAGCTCCGGCAGCCCAGAAGTACACCGCGACGATGATAGCCAACACGATGATGATGACTATCACCGCTACCGCCGGGCTTACCTGCTTTCCGCCAGTAGCCAATTGTTTCACCTCCTTCCTGCTAATATTATAATTTCAAATAGTATAAATGGGAAAACGATTTTTTGTCAAATATCTTCTTGCAAATTATTTAAAAATTTTCCTATTCTCTCTCTTTCAATCGGTTCAATGACGGCAAAAAGGAGCTCCAAAGCTAAAAGCCATAGCAAAATAATAGCTTCGTCAGATGGATGCTCCAGCACACTAGCGAGAAAATCCTTTACTATCTCCTCATAGGATGAAGCTCTCTCCTCTATATCATATCTGCCTTCCCTCTTACCGCTTAGCCCAGCGTAAAAGCTCATTATGAACTCCTGCACATTCGCCGGCGTTGCATGTTCCAATCTAGCTCCGAACTCCCGCTTCACTATCTCTTTGAATTCTTCTAATTTCATATTGAAAGTATGCCCGCTATCTCAAGCAGTGTCAAGTCAATTTTTTTCTCCACCCCCTCCAATTGGCTGAAATGTGTTGCCGATACCTCCCCTCCCTTGATTCCAACAAGATAACCAAATTTATCCTCCATGCAAAGTTGAACAGCCTTCGCCCCAAGCATTGTCGCCAATATCCTGTCTTTAGCTGTAGGACAACCGCCCCTCTGCGCATAACCAACCACGCTCCCCCTCGTCTCCAATCCCGTCTCTTCCTTTATCCTTTTCGCCAGTTCATCTGCCTTCCCCGCACCCTCAGCTAAAACAATCACACAGGAGCGCTTTCCCCTTTTCTTCCCCTCCTCTATCTTCTTAATCAACTTGCCGAACTCAAAGGGAACCTCGGGAATAATTATGAACTCCGCCCCACCTGCAATCCCTACCTCCAAAGCGATAAATCCCCTATCCCTTCCCATTACTTCAACAACGAATATCCTCTCAAAGGAAACAGCCGTATCCCTTATGCGGTCTATTATCTCCAAAGCGGTATTGACCGCGGTATCAAATCCAATTGTCACATCAGTGCCCGGAAGGTCGTTATCAATGGTTGAGGCAACCTGATTTAGGGGAATTCCCCACTCCTTATAAAGGGAAATCGCCCCCTTCAGCGTTCCATTTCCGCCTATAACTATCAAAGCATCTATATCGCGTTTCTTGATGTTCTCAACCGCTTTTTTCTGCACTTCCTTTCTCTTGAAATCTTCCGCCCTCGCCGTCTCCAATATCGTTCCTCCCCTGTTTATAATCCCTCCCACTGTAGATGCATCCATAGGGATAACTAAATCGTCTATTAATCCTTGATACCCCTTTTTTATCCCCACCACGGAAGCTCCATAATAAATCGCAGTGCGAACAACAGCCCTTATAGCGGCATTCATCCCAGGGGCGTCTCCTCCGCTTGTTAAGACACCAATCCTCATCTCTTAGCCAAAAACCTCCTCACCTGCCGAAGGGTGGGCAAACCCCTTATAGCACCCCTTTTCCCACAGGTTAGAGCACCAACCGCGTTGGCGAAGCGGAATATTTCCTCCCCTCTTTTAGGGAAATCCTCACCAAACTCTAATATTTTGTAAAGCATCCCTGCCACAAATCCATCCCCCGCACCTGTCGTATCAACCACTTTAACTTTAAATCCCTCAACATATCCTTTCCCCTCCTTGGTGCAATAATAGCATCCTTTTTCTCCCAAAGTTATGACGACCAGCTTTTTCCCAGCTTCCAATATCTCAGCGCATCCCTCCTCTATTTCCTTCCCGGTGAGGAAATAAAGTTCCTCCTCGCTGAGCTTAACTATATCGGCGAAGCTTAATCCCAAATTAATTCCCTCCTTCGCTTTCTCCTCGCTTTCCCAGAGGGAAATACGAAGATTGGGGTCATAGGAGATGAGAAGTCCGTTATTTTTTGCTATTCTAAGGGCACGCAAGGTAGCTGAACGATAGGGCTCGTTGATAAGAGAGATAGAGCCGAAATGGAGAATTTTCGCATCCTTTATATATTCTTCATCTATTTCATCTGGGGAGAGCATCATATCCGCTCCCGGGTGGCGGAAGAAAACGAAATCCCTTTCCCCTTCCTCGGTTAAGGAGACAAAGGCAAGTGTCGTTCTATACCGAGGGCTTATCAAGATGCGAGAAGTATCCACATTGCATTCCTGGAGAGTATTCTTTAGGAAAAGCCCAAACGGGTCGTTCCCCACCTTTCCAATGAATCCAACATCAGCGCCCAGCTTACCAAGCCCAGCAGCTACATTCGCCGGCGCGCCGCCAGCTGCCTTTAAGAAGCCTGGAGCTCGCCACAGGGGGAAACCCTTACGCAGGGAGACGAAATCTATAAGGATTTCCCCCAGGGCGATTATCTCGGGCATACTTTATTTAAACAAGGTCTTGAATTCCTCTAACAGCTCCTTCGGAACGGTTTTAGTCTTTCCCACAGCCTCCTCAAGGCTCACGCTCGTTATCTCCTGTCCTTTTATCGCGGCCATCTTTCCGAACTCTCCCTGATGCACCATATCAACAGCCTTTATGCCAAGCCTTGTCGCGAGAATTCTATCATAAAGGGTGGGAGGACCACCTCGCTGGATGTGTCCAATCTGCACCCAGCGGGTCTCATAACCAGTTCTTTTCTCTATTTGGTCGGCAAGCCAACTCGCTACCTGTCTCTCCCTTAGTATTTTGTGTCCAAATGCATCAACTCGCACTTCCTCCTCTTCTTCCTTGGGGAGCTCTATTCCCTCGGAGGCAACGATGATTGCATAAGGTTTCCCTCTTTCTCTTACCTTCTTTATATGTTCAACGAGAGCGTCCATATCCAGGGGAACCTCTGGTATAAGGACATAGTCTGCGCCTCCTCCAATAGCAGTATAAAGAGCTACCCAGCCAGCGTGTCTTCCCATAACCTCAAAGACCATCACTCTGAAATGGGAGCGAGCGGTATCCTTTAGGCGAGCAAGTGCTTCCATAGCAACGGTCACAGCAGTGTCAAAACCGAAGGTAACATCGGTGCCCGAGAGGTCGTTATCCATTGTTTTGGGAACACCAACTGTTGGTATACCTTTTTTGTAAAGAGCGTTCGCAACGCTCAGCGTGTCATCCCCGCCGATGGCGATTAAGGCATCAAGGGAGAGCTCCTTGAAGTTGCTTATGCATTTCTCCAAATCTTCCGCTTTTTTGAGGGGGTTTGTTCGAGAGGTGTGAAGGATGGTCCCGCCTTGGGATATTATCTCCTCTACATCCTCCAGACCAAGGGGAACAGTGTCTTTGTTAAGAAGCCCCGCCCACCCCGCACGAAGTCCAATCACCTCATCTTTATAATCAAGCGCCCTATAGACAACCGCTCTAATAGCAGGATTTAAACCGGGGCAATCACCGCCGCCGGTGAGCACTCCTATACGCATAAAAAATCACCTCCTATTAATAATTTTGATTTTACTCTATTGTAATTAAGCCGTAACCTCCTCCTTTTCTTTTATAGACGAGGGAGGTTTTCTGGTCTGCGGAATTGATAAAAAGGAAGAAATCGTGTCCTAAAAGCTCCATCTGTTCTACTGCTTCTTGCTCGCTCATAGGCTTTAATGATACTGCCTTGCGACGAACGACGAGAGGTTCAGATGGGGGAATTGGGAGTTCTCCCCGAGCTTTTCTCTGCGATTTCTCCTTAAATCTTTTAAGCTGTTTTTCCAGCTTATTAACCACAGCGTCTATAGAAGCATACATATCATTTGCTCTTTTCTCACCCCTTGCCAAGAACCCGTCTCCTTTTAAGGTTACCTCCACCTTCCTCCAATTTCTTTGAACCTCAAGCACGACCTCGGCTTTTATTATCTCCTGCTTAAATCTTTCCAACTTTCCTATTTTCTTATTGATATAATTCCTTATTGCGTCAGTGATTTCCACGTTTTTGCCGGTGATAATCACCTGCATCTTCAAACCTCCCTTATTTTTGGGCGTCCGCAAGGCATTGCCTTGCGGACGCCCCCTTACTTCCAAAGTTAGCCTATCTTTACTACCTTGGAAGCCTGTAGTCCCTTCTTGCTTTGGACTACTTCAAACTCAACTTCGTCACCCTGCTTCAGGGTGCGATAGCCTTCACCGGATATGGCTGTGTAATGGACGAAGATGTCTTCGCCATTCTCCATCGTGATGAAGCCATACCCTTTCTTGTCATTGAACCACTTCACATGACCTTTTGGCATGCTTCTCTGCCTGGCGCTAATTTAACGCCAGGCATCTTGCCTCCTTTCTACAAAAAATTTCTCTCAGGCTCCTAAGAGCCATTTGATACAATGATAGTTTAAATGGATTGAAGATAAAAGTCAACAAATTTTAACGACTTCCTCCGCAAAATGCAAAAGTTTATTCCGCAAAACTTTCCCTATTCCCTCAGCAGGAGGATTCTCCACAATTAGAAGATTATAGGTTTTCATTTTGTCTAAAACGGAAAAGAACCTCCTGGCTATCCCCATAACATCTTCCCTGCTACCCCAACTCTCCTTTTTTATCCCCTTCGGCAATAAACTACATACCTCCTTCGTAGCGATAACACCTGCCCCATCCGTAGTTTTGATTGTCTTTTTTATCACCCCGGCAATCTTCTCCGGCTCTTCTCCTTCAACCACTATAACTCTTGCAGGAAAAACAAACGCTTT
The DNA here is from genome assembly GCA_014360495.1 of bacterium. Classification (NCBI taxonomy): domain Bacteria; species bacterium. The sequence goes on along the minus strand of JACIXR010000004.1, from coordinate 199,099 downwards.
CCTCACTTCCCTTATCTCCACCTCTTCATCAATAGCTCTCTCTATCTCTTCTTTTGTTATCATTCCCTCCCTCAGTATAACGGGTTTATCGGTAACATCTATAACCGTTGACTCTATTCCTAAAGGTGTTTTACCGCCATCAATGAGGCAATCTATCTTATCCTCCAACTGCTCAATAACCATCTGCGCAGTGGTTGGGCTTGGATAGCCAGATAGATTCGCTGAGGGCGCAACAGCTGGTCCGCTTCCCTCCAATAGATAAAGGGAGATTGGATGGCTTGGCATCCTCAGCCCGACCTTATCCGTTGGACTTATCTCCTTTGGCACTTCCTTCTTCTTGGGGAGGATTATCGTTAACGGACCAGGCCAAAAAAGAGAGATAAGCCTCTCACCAATCGGTGGAATCTCCTTAGCAAACAAATTAACATCCTCTTTATTGGCGATATGAACTGTCAAGGCTTTCTCCTTTCCCCTTCCCTTTATCTCGTAAACTCTCTCAATGGCTTCCCTATTAAAAGCTGAAGCGCCTAAACCATAGACTGTTTCCGTTGGGAAAGCCACCAGCTTTCCCTCCCTTAACAATTTGCTCGCTATCTCTATCTTTTTTCTCGCTATTCTCTTTGGACTAATTTTCAAGATTAGCATAATTCCACTTCATTCTAGAATAGGGGGAGTATATTTCATTCTTTCCATCGCCCATTTCAGGTCCTTCTCATCGTCTATATCGGCTGATAAATGGGGAAAATCAACGAGAACTGAACGGATATTCCCCTTCAAAGCTCTGCTCATTAATCTCTCAACTTGATATAAGGGGAGGGCGGGAATGCCGATTTGCTGAAGAAGAAAACGAAGGAAGAACTCAAATCCTAAAAAGAAAGCAATCTTCAAAGGGCTCTTGCGAACCTCATAAGCCTTTTCTATCACTGGCCTTCTTTTTAATACGAATTCCCTGCTCAAAAGCACGACATTTCCTCCCGCAAATTTCCCCTCCCTCAAAGTTACGAATGTTTTGTCTATCTCAGGTGCTTTTTTCTCAAAGACCTCCTTGCTCACAGTGGGATAGGCGAAGTCTGCCTTCAGCGGTAGAGCTTTCTCAATGAACTTGTCAATCACGGAGGGGGTAAGGAATGGAAGGTCAGCGGAGGAAACAAGAACATATTCACTTTTACACTGCTCCATCCCTCTTAAAAGGTTGTCTATGAAATCCCTGCCCTCCGAAAGAGAAACTATTTTTTCGCTTTGAGGAAGGGGAAGGTCATCCCCCACAACGAAGATTTTATCAATATAGCGGGAAGCCAAAAGGGCATCTAAAACATATGACAAGAGGGGTTTGTTGCCCAATTTCATAAGCGCTCTTTTCTCTTTGCCTCCCGCTAAGACTATCGCTTCCATTACTATCAACTCCAAACAACTGCTTTGGGAGTTGGATTGACCACTATGGTTTGCCAACCTTCTCTTTGAAATGTTGGTGGTTCTCCTTGAAGGAAGGAGAAAAGTGCCGAACCGCTCCCTGTCATAAGAGTAGGATATCCTCTTTCCCTAAGCTCCTCTTTTACTTCTTTAAGCTCAGGAAATAATGGGAAAACCGCTTTTTCTAAATCATTTCGCATAAATTTCTCTACCTCTATTATATCAGATTTTTCAAGAGCTTCAATGAATTTATCCAAATTTGAGGGTTCAAAAGGTGGTTCAAGGCGAGAATATGCGAGAGAGGTTGAGATTGGGAAGGGAGGAATGATAAGGAGAAAGCGAAAACGAGGCATAAAGGGCAAGGGTTCTATTATATCCCCTATACCTCTGCCGATTGCACAACCACCATAAAGGAAAAAGGAGACATCGGCACCTAAGGAGGAGGCAATCGGGAGGAGATTCTCCCGGGGAATAGAGAACAGCTTGGAGAGAGCCAAAAGGACGCCACCAGCATCAGCGCTTCCACCTCCTAATCCCCTTGCTACAGGGATTCCCTTCTCTAGCTCTATGGAAATTCCCTCCTTTATACCAAACGCTTCTTTAAAAGCCAAAGCAGAACGATAAGCTAAATTATCTTCCCCTGCTTCTATGCCAACGCATTTCAATTTTATCCCTTCACCCTCAACCCTGATGGTTATTTTATCATAGAGGTCTATGCTTTGGAAAACCGTCTCCAAAAGGTGATAATTTCCCCTCCTGCCCACAACCGCGAGGTAAAGGTTGAGCTTGGCGCCTACCTTCAGGGTTAACTCTCTTTGGAAAGAAACAGACATCTCAATTCCTCCCAGGAGAGGCTTTCAAGGCGCCTATCAAGGGATAGAGGACATTCTTTAATGGAATATCCAGAAAACTTCAAGGCGTTGCGAATATTTTTTCTTTTGTATCTAAAAATATTTCTCAGGAATTCAAAGAATTCCTCCTCGTTTGGAATCTCAATGGGCGGAGGTTGAGGGATGAGTTTTATAACCCTCGCATCAACTTCGGGAGGCGGGAAAAAAGCCTTTTTGGGGATGATGAATTTACGCTGGATTTTGAAATGATAAGTGACATATAAAGATAAGGGAGTAGCATAGCGGTTGGGTGGGGGAAGGAGTTTATCTGCGACTTCTTTTTGTACAGTTATAACAGCAAGCGAAAGATTTCCTCTTAAATCCACGATTCTCTGAAGTATTGGGGCAGTGATGGAAAATGGAATGTTAGAGACTACCTTAAAAGGCGTTGATAAATGCCTTTTTATTTCTTCTTCGCCAAGCTTCAGGAAATCAGCGATAAGCAGGGTTATATTAGAAAACCTGGATAAATTTCTTTTCAGCAAAGGCAGAAATCTTTGGTCTATTTCCACAGCGAGCACATTTCTTGCCCTCGCAGCTATGATGCTGGTGAGATTGCCAATGCCAGCTCCTATTTCCAGAACATCGTCATCCTTTCCCAATTCTGCCACATCACATATTTTAGAGAGAATGAAATTGTTAAGGAGGAAATGCTGCCCTTCTTCCTTTGAGAGGGCTATCCCTTCTTCTTTAAGAAGCTTTATAACTATATCTCCTCTTATTCCAGAATATAAACGGTAACTACCCTTTTCCCCCACCTTTTAGCTTCCGCGTAGGATTCCATAAAGAGGTCTATTCTGTTGCCCTTTATCGCCCTACCTCTATCTGCTGCTAAAGCCAAGCCATACCCTTCAACATAAAGAAGAGTTCCCAATTTGATGACTCTACTATCAACCGCAGCTATACCGTATTCAGCCCTCACTCCTGTAGCCGTTACCCTGTCGACTCCTCCACGCCCAGCACAATAAGCGGTAGCGACCATCTTCAATACCTTCCTTACCCTATTTACACCGCCACGAGAAGTCAAATGCCGACCTGTTCCCTGAAGAACTACCGTGGGGATGGGTGGACGAATTACTTTCTCTTCAATAACCCTTTTTTCCTCTTTCCCGCGCACCCTTATAATCTCATAACGGACCTTCTTTAATCCCGGTTTTCCCTCTTTAAGTGTGATTCTTATTCCCTCCCTTAAGTTTCTATCCGGCTTCAGTTGGATGGGCGGAGGAATCTCTTCCACAGCGATTATTCTTTCCACCTCCCTGCTCAGCCCATAAATGGCAATAAAAAACATCAGGGGCAGGAAAGGCAAACACCTTCTTAAAATAATGACACTCACCTCCGAAAGTTATTTTTAAGCCGATCGCCTGCCAACTTAATAATAACAATTTTAAAACACTTTGTCAAATTGGCGCCGTTCCTCAAAAATAATTAATTCGAAACAGGCTTGTTTCTTCAAAAAATCTGCTGGAAGAAAGAGGCGAGCATCCCTTACAATTTATTCCATTATAAACCCTTCTAAAAGGAGGTGTAAGAAGATGCTTGCCTCTATACCTAAAGGATTATATACCCGTAAGCAAAAGATAGCAAACATAAAAGATATATACTGCTGAGCTTATTCCTCCCCTGGAAAAGATTTGGAAGGCTTCCGGTTTTATCTCCTCCAAGCACTGCTACTACATAAGATATAACGCTGACAGGCTGTTTGATAGCGAGGAATTGAGAGACGTAAAACCAGAGGACAAGGAAAAATTGCTCAAAATGAGCGCCTCAACCATAGAAAGGTTGTTGAAACCTATAAGGGAGAAATGGAAAACAAAGAATAAGTATAAAAGCAATCCCTTCAACTCAAATGTGAAGAAATCAATTATGGTAGAGAGCTACTTTGATAAACAGAAGGAGCTAGGGACCATAGAGGTAGACCTATTATATCATAGTGGCGAGTCAGCGAAAGGCGAATTTGCTTTTACCCTTACCGCTACGGAAATAACCACGGATTGAACTATGTTGCTTTTGCTCCCCAATAAAGCAATGAAATGGGTTGTTGAGGGAATGAATGATATAGTAATGAGCATGCCGATATCTGTGAAGAGGATACATGTAGATAACGGTTCGGAGTTTATAAACGCCCATATGTATAAATTCTGCCCAAGTAAGGGTATAGAGTTTAGGCGGTCTCGCCCCTATCACAAGAACGATGCCCCTTATGTGGAGAGCAAGAACTGGTTTCTTGTCAGACAGTATACCGGTTGGCGAAGATATGATAGGGAGGAAGAGTTTGTAATACTTTCCGAGCTTTTAAGGCTTTTAGCATTGAGACACAATCTTTTCCATCCGACGATGAAGCTCATAGGTAAGATTAGGGAAGGCGGCAAAGTGAAAAAGCTATACGATGTAAACACGCCCTATGGGAGGGTATGTTCTCTTCAAAATATACCGGAGGAAGAGAAGGAAAAGCTAAGGGCACTGCGGGAAGAGATAAACCCATTTGAACTTTCAATGAAAATAGAAGAGTTAGTAAAAAAGCTTGACAAAGTATACCAAAATAAGGTAAGGAGGTATAACAATGAATTTAATTATGAAGAAAGACGATTGGTGTGTTATTTTGACATAAGGGTGGCAATTGTAGCTTATAAAAGAACATTTAGTTTAAACTCGCTATAATTTTGAAAGAGATTGCCACACTTAAAAAGAATCAAATTTAAGAAAGGGCGAATTCCTTATGAAGGGCTCTAACTGCACGGGGAGCATCGCTATCATTCAAGAGCACAGAGGCAGAGAGACGGGAATCAGCTATCTGAATGAAGGATATCCCTTCTTTATTAAGCACGGAGAGGAGTCTGACCATTACTTTTTGAAGAAGAGTAGGCTGAGAGAAGATGACCGAAACCAAGGAGGTGTTCTCCATTATCTCCACGGGTATAACCTCCACCTCAGCGGAGCCGTGTAATTTCATGAGCTCCTCTCTTTGGATCAGGAAGGACATCCTATCGGAGCCGGTATCAAATAAATAAAGTCTCGGCTTTCCCCTTTTAAAGACAGGCACGACTACACTGTCAAGAAGGCGTCTTACTCTCCATAAATTTTGGCGTGTAACAGCGAAAGTTATTCTATCGTTGCTCATAGAGGTCAGGTAAGCGTTCACTCGCAATTTGCCCAGCATCTTATAGATTTCCACTTCCACATATGGTTTGTCCTCCTCTTGAACACTTATATGGAGATAGGCGATTGAACCGAGATTTGTTATCGCTGTTATCCTTTCCTTTTCCTCCGGAGAAAGCGACTCCTGGGAAGTGATTAGGGAGCCTGGGTGGTCGCTGTAATTATTTTTAACCCAAACATCCACGCCATATTCCATTGCGATTTCTATAGCTCTTGGGTGGACAACCTTAGCCCCCTGGTGTGCCATCTCGCTTACTTCTTCATAAGAGAGGCGGGGAAGAACCCTTGCATCGCTGACGAGATTAGGGTCAGCTGTCATAACCCCGTCTACATCCGTGTAAATTTCAACTCTCTCCGCTTTCAGGGCGGCGCCCAGCGCTGTTGCAGTCGTATCGGACCCTCCCCTCCCCAGAGTCGTTATATCACCGTGCACTTGTGGCGATACAGCCTCAGCCATCCCCTGAAATCCCGCCACGACGGGAACATAACCTTCACTTAAAAGGTAAAGCAAATATTCCGTATCTATACGCACAATACGAGCATTTCCATAATCGGGAGTGGTTATTATCCCCGCCTGAGCCCCTGTTAGGGCGATAGCCTTAATCCCCAATGTCTTGAGCAATTGCGCCATAACGGCGGTGGAGATTATCTCCCCACATGCCATTATGAGGTCTTTTTCCCTTGGCTCAACATCAACCTCTTTAGCGATATCCTCAAGGAGGGAAAGGAGGGTATCCGTGGCATAAGGCTGGGGTTTCCTTCCCATAGCGGAAACTACCATAACAGGTGAAAAACCTTTATGAATTGCCTCAACGACCTTTTTCGCGGCTTGTACTCGCCCGCTTTGGTCAGCAAGAGAAGTTCCACCGAACTTCTGAACTATTATCCTCATACCATTCCTTCCTTCAGCTTAGCTCACATTTTATCGCCGTATTTGGAAAAGATTCCTTTAAAGAAGAAATCGCACCCTTTAATTTCTCGTCTCTTATCAAACAGGAAACGGAGTTATAAGCATCCCCCACCTGAAGCACTTCAGCGCCCTCCTTGAGCATTGCTTCCAATATTTGCACCATAATCCCAAAGAGGTTTCTCATATCTGGAGCATAGACTATCACGAGAGAGCACCCGGAAAGCAATTGGGGATTATAACCCATGTCCGTCAATATTTCCAATGCTCTCTTTTCTTCGCTCTGGGGAAGCACGAAGTTGAGGGAGTTTTCGTGTATCTTTGGAATGGTAAAATGGATGTCAGCCTCTGCAAGAGTCCCTAAAATCTTCCCTACCTCGCTTTTCTCCTTAAACCTCACCTTAACGCAAGTATACCCCCTTCTGCACTCTATCTCACTAATAACCATATCTTTCTCAAATCGTTGCACCATTCCACATCACCCGATTCTCAGTGGTAAAGTTAATTTTTTAAGGAGGGCAATAGCGGAGAGAACGGCAAGGTAGCTTGTGCGAGGGTTGGAGGGGGAAGGATTATTTTCCGTCTGAGTGGTTATTTTCCCGAAATCGCCTTCTACTTCTATTTTATGGATATTCGTCTTTGCCCTTGGGTCAACTACGATTCTTACCTTTGTTTTATCAACGCCTATTCCCGCCAGGGATAAAGCAGCTGCTACATTGACATTTGCTGGGAAGAACTTTATAGCTTCTCTGGCATTTCCCTCGTATATGATAGTTGGTTCATTGAAGGAGAAAAGGTCAATGCCTTTCTGGGCTATATAAGGAGCGCCTGATAAAGCCTTTGGTGGCTTGATGGTTGTGAGAGTAGCGCTCTTTATCTCCCCTATATTTGCGGATTGAACGGCGTCCAAGCCAGCGAGGGCACCTGAGGGAATGAAGATGTGACAATTTTTCTCCTTCGCTCTGTTTATCAATTCCTCCCTCCCTATCAATCCGCCCACGCTCATCACTAAAATATCCTTTCCCTTTTCAATGACAAGAGGTAATAACTCGCCTACTGCTTCTTGGGAAGCCGATTCCACTATTAAATCCACCTCATCCACCCAGGACAGAGGTGGAGCAATTCTCGGGGATTGATTTTTTAGGCGATTTTGAAGAACCTCGGCTTTCTCCCTCTCCTTATCCCATAAAGCGACAAGGACACAATTCACCCTCCCCTCATCTATCGCTACAGCAATCTCACTTCCTATAGTCCCGCAGCCAACTATGCCTACCCTAATCACTAAAGCCTCACTAATTCAGCCAAATTATTGCAGTTTACCCCCGCGGCGTTAGCGTCATCCGTATCTAAATGCATTTGAAGTAGGTATCTCTCAGACACTCTCACCAAAACATTCGTGAATATCACGCCTCTCTCCCCAGCGACTTTAACGCTCACGAGCTCGCCATCCTTTATACCCAATCGCTGAGCTGCTTCGGGTGGGGTATGAATGTGGCGAGCTTGAATTATCGCCGCTTCCTTGTAGATTGCCCCTTTGGGACCGACTATCGTTATTGGGGCAGCTCCTTTTAAATCGCCTGGATATTTATAGGGCGCATCTATGCCTATGGTTATGCAATCGGTGCGGGAAAGTTCCACTTGGGTTTGTTTCCGCACAGGTCCGAGGATTCTTACCCTAAGAACTCCTCTTGGACCGACTACTTGAACAACTTCAGATGAAGCGAACTCTCCCGGCTGATACAAATCCCTCTCTTTTCTTAATTGATAACCTTTCCCAAAAAGGGCTTCAAGGTCTTCCTGGGAGATATGCATATGACGCGCGGAAACCCCTATGGGAATGAAGTTATCTGGAATCCTCCTGATATCCCTATTGCGAACACACTCCTCACAGCGTCTAAAAGTGAGGAGCTCCTCGGCAACTTTCTCCGCTATAATTTTCGCCAATTGTTCCTCAGTCAGCATAGTAATTAAAATTTTAAAACGATAAGGTTTGTTTAGTCAAGTCTTTTATAAATAATTTCACCATTTATTATCGTGATTTGAACTTGAAGAGAACTATCTAATACGACCAAATCGGCGTTTCCGCCAACCCTTATTCTCCCCATCCCCTCCAAACCTGCTTCCCTCGCTGGATTTAGGCTCGCCATTTGAATAACCTCTTTTAAGGGAAAACCGAGGGAAGCGACATTTCTAACTGCTTGGTCAAGGGTCAAAGTGCTTCCCGCAAGCACATCCGGGGCATCCTTAAAGGCAATTCTCCCTTCCCTCTTTACCACTATCCTCCCATCCATCCACTTATATTCCCCATCCGGCAAACCAGCATAAGAGGCGGAATCCGTGATGAGTATCACTTTATCCTTTCCCTTAGCCTTGATGATAAGCTTTACTATGATTGGATGAAGATGAATGAAATCCGCTATGACCTCGCAAGCAATCCTCTCATCAACAAGCATCAATCCCACACACCCAGGATTGCGATGGTGAAGGGACGGCATAGCGTTGAAGGTATGAGTAGCCTTGCTTATTCCTGCGTTTATCCCTTTCAAAGCTTCTTCCCAGCTCGCATTGCTATGCCCCAATGAAACTATAACACCCGCTTCTTTCAATCTTTTTATAGCTTTTAAGGCGCCCTCCACCTCGGGAGCAATCGTCACCATCTTCACTCCCGCCTCAATCAGTTCTTCAATTTCCCTCATATCAACAGGACGGATTGCTTCGGGTGGCTGGGCTCCCCGCTTATCCATACTTATATAAGGGCTTTCCAAGTGCGCCCCCAATATCTTTGCTCCCCTTCGCCTTGCTTCCCTCACATCCTTCAAAAAATCAATCAGCTTCTGATGTGAACTGGCAACACCAGTGGGAAGAAAACCAACCACACCATAGCGAGGCAAGAGAGCGGATATCTCCTCAATCGCTGACCTCCCATCCATCGCATCATACCCACCCAAACCGTGAGTATGAACATCAATAAACCCCGGTGCAACTATCTTCCCACCTAAATCAATCACTTCCGCCCCCATTGGTGGATTTAAATCGCCGATTTCCTTAATCTTCCCATCTTCAATCAATATATTTCCCTTTATAACCTCTTCCGGAGTGTAAATCTCTCCATTTCTAAGAAAAATCATATAATCACTCCTTTCTAAATTTCCTCTGAAGCTTGGCAAGCTCATCAAAGGAATAGCTCGTGAGAAGCTGGAGAGTATAAAAGTTTTTCTTATTATAAAAATCCCTCTGATAGACAAAAGAAAGTCTATTGTGTTTATCAATTTCCCAAGAGATGCCAGCTCCTCCCAATCGGACTTCCCTCTCCTTATCCATATCAAAATTAAAAGAGCGCCAGGAAAAAAGACATTCAATCTTATTTTTTATGGGTGTCTTCGCAAGAAGGAAGAAACCTCCGACATTGATGTCCTTATCTCCACCGATGTGAGCTTCACCGAGCAGATGAAAACTCCCAACCAAGGCTTGAAAATCCAGGCCAACCCTTGATTTATCTATCAATTGGGAAGTTATTCCTTGCTCATCAACTAAAGGAAGTCTTCCAGATAGAAGGGAAAAGCCGAAGTTCCCTTTGAAGAAGGGATTATCAGGTATCTTCCTCTCAACTCTTAAAATATATGTGGTTCTCTCGCTCTTTGAGCCCCCTGTTCCATGAGAGGCGGAGAGAATAAATTTGTATGGTCCATAGCTACCCTGGAGGCAAGCACCTTCATCAAGCCTTAAGCCAATGCTTTGCTGATATAGCGGCTGAATTACCTGAAAATGGGGGTCATAAACTGCGTTTAAAGCGAAGGGCAAGGGAAAACGACCAACCTTTGCTATGAGTTTATTATCGGCGAAATTGATTGTGAACCAAGCCTCGCCTATTCGTAAATCGTTTCTCTCACCTTTAGGCGATTGGTTTAGGGCTTGGAGGTAAATTGTGCCGGCAGGCAATTCGTATTTATAATTTATCTCTTCCCCATAGAGGAGGATGTTGCTTTTTTCGTTGGTGATGAAACGGGAATCAAGGGCGATGTTTCCTCCAGCGAAACATCGGAGAGAGAAAAACACGAAATTAAGAAAGAGAAAATATCTTCTTTGCATTTAGGCTCAAAATCAACTCCCTATCCTCAGATGAAGGGAATTGTTCTTCAATTAATTTCAAATGTAGAAATGGTGGAAGGAAGGGAAGGCGGGAGCCGAAAAGAAGTTTGCCCTTCAAATTATCGCTTGCCCTTCCCGAGCCAATTAGAAAAGGAGAGAATTCTATGTATACTTCTTCCCTTTCAAGGAGGTAAAAAGCTTCCCCAAGCTCCTCAAGCGGTATCTCAAGGAGAACTACGGGAGGCAAAGGAGTTATATCCAAAACAAGAGGAACGAAATCGCATAGGATGGGAAGGGATAGCTTAGCAGCAGAACGGAATATCTCTTTCAAGACAGTTCCGTTCTCAGAGTGCCTGCGGAATAGACGAAGGGCAATGAAGCCCTTCTCTTTCGCTTCCTCTATTTCCTTCATACACCTCGGATAATCCCTTGGGTCTACGGCGAAAACAGGAAGGAAAAAAGGATTTTGCTGAGATATATAGAGCGTTTCCCTATTCCCTTCCCTATAGGATAAGAACGAAGATTTAAAGGAAATCGCCAAGCCTTTGCTTATTCCCGCTTCCTTTAATAAATTGGAAACCCTCTGAGGACTGGCGTCAATCATCGCTAAGGGGTAAAAACCCCATTGAACATTTACATCTATTATCTCCATCGGCAACACCTCTCTTCATTCATCGTTTTCTATTCCTAAAAGATTGGCGATGTTCTCTCCTAAAATCGCTTTCTTCTTCCTTTCCTCTATTTCAAGCTTTAACACCTTCTCCATCTCTTTCCTTGTGAATGAAACAGGGTCTGGCTGATTACTCGGTCCATCCGTTCCCCAGATTACCCTCTCATACCCAACCTCAGAAATCGCCTTCTCAATTTTATCAACCAATAGAACTCCGCTGATGTCAAGGTAAAGATTGGGATAATCTTTTGCTAAGTTAATGAAACGGTCAACGAGGTCGCCATCGGAACAGAGATAATAACCTAAATGGGCTACGATTATCTTCGCTTTGGGGAAAGATTTCGCTAGCCTCTCCGTATTTTGGTAATCGCCCGCCGGGTCTATTAGGAGGGGAACATCTAACTCGCTCGCCAAAGCGAAGACGGGGTCAACGATATAACTCTCAAGGCGACAAATTCCAGCGTGCATTTTAATCCCCTTAAAGCCTCGTTTCTTGATCGCTTCTTCCGTTAATTTAAGCGTCGGTTCAACAAAGTCAGGAAGGGCGTAGAAGAAAGGGATAAATCTACTGGGATATTTACTCCTCGCATCTTGAAGTTCCTCCATGGCTTTTCTTGCGGGAACATAGAGTCGTAGGAGGACAGCCTTATTAACCCCCACCTCGTCCATCATTTTGACGAGGTTCTCGGGAGTGCCTTCCTCTCCTACATAAACATCGTCTCGCAAGTGGAGATGAGCGTCTATCACCATAGTTTATTAATTATAAAGAGTTCAGAGAAAATTAAGCAAGGAAATTATTCATCGGGAGAAGAACACACATCATGTGCACTTTGAGATTCTTCCTCGGACCAATTTTGAAAACTTCTTCCCCCGTTTGCAAGGATTTAAAATTTCACTTCCTAAAGCTTTTGCAATAGTTTGCCACCCATCTAACTCTCTCAAGGGCTTCCTCGCCTCCGCCTTCCGGCACCTCATCGGAAACCCCTAGAACTAACCTTGGGTGAAACATCTTTATTATCTTCTCCGTGAACTCCTCCAATGGTTCTCTTGAAGGGTAAATCTCGGGAGAGAAAAGGACGGCTGGCAAACCATCCAGGAGCACCTTATCCCCTATATGCTCCTTTATTTCCTCCAAACTCACATCCCCTTGAGGCAAAGGAGTCAGGGCTTCGTAGCCATCAAATGGCAGATATTTGAGATACTTCAAAAGGCTCTTGAAATAACCATCTATATGGATGTGAGTGAAGATTCCCGCCTTCCTCAATTGACCTGAACGCTTTTCGTAAAAGGGAATCAAGTATTTTTCAAAATAAGCTGGAGAGAAAAGATGGTCGTGAATATTTTCCCCGAAATTTATAATCCTCACCATCCCCGAACCGATGATTTCCTCATAAAGTGGGTCATATGCATCGTCTATTGCCTTCATCAAATCCTCCACTTCCTCCCTGTGGTCGTTTAAGGCATATATGAATTGGTCCAACTTCATCCAAATCTGGGCAAGGGCTTGGTAAGGGCTTTTCGGCACCCAAAACTGGGGCTCTCCCCTATCCCCGATGAAATCGCTGCCCTCTTGAAACTTCTCCTTTGAGAAATGATAAGTTGTGTTTTGATAAAGCCACTTCAAACCTCTTAGCTCCTCAAGGGAATTCCCCACGGGGAATTTCACTGTATGCCAGACTCCATCGGGATTGATTTTCAGCTTCCTAACGAGTTGGCAGAAGGGTGTCTCTATAATCTCCATTGCCTCGTTTTCGCCGAACTCGTAATTAATCTTCACTTTCTCGCTGTATTTAACCTCCACTGGGTCGGGCATTCCCGTGTAGTAGTGAACATATCTCATTGAGATATCCAGCTCATCATAGAGCTCCAATAGACTTTTATCCTGGTAGCGAGGCGGCAGTTTGTTGAATTGCTTATGCCAAGCATACCAAGGCTCTAATCTCGGCTGGAAGAAAGGATGAGGAATCTCCTCGCCTTTGAAGATTCTCAAATTCATCTCCTTTTTAGTCATTCTGTTCACCTCTATCCTATCTGCCTGCGAGCCTTCGGACCTCCTCTATCCTCTCGGGAAGGACTGGCTTCTCAAAGCTTCTGAACCCTGCGAGGCGAAAGCCATGCTTTTTCGCTAACTTCGCTATCGTATCCGCCTGCTCTAAAGTTACCTCCTTCCCCAGAGTAAAGTTTCCCTCGTATCCCTCCAAGGCTAAAATCATGGTCTCCGCCATACAGGCGTAAGCGGTCTTGGGAGGAAATCCGAAATCAAAGCCGAAATCAACATCCCCAGGGACCGCCACTACCCCACCTTCTATCACCAATACATCCCTCCTTTCCTCCTCCACCCTCTTTGAGACATCCCTTGGACGAGCCACATCGCAGACCACCGCTCCTCGCTTTAAATCCTCGGGGAAGATTATCTCCTCCATCGCCGATGTCACAGTGAGCACTATATCCGCTTCCCTCAATCCCTCGCTTACATTCCTCTTTATCTCAACTTTACAATCCGTCTCCCCTTCTATCGTCTCTTTCACTTTCTCCAATTTCTCTACGCTTCTTCCTATGATGTTCATTTTCGGCACTTCCCTCGCCAGTAACCTCGCGGATGTAAAGCCTATTGAACCGCCCGCTCCGACAACCGCCGCTACTGCTTCTTTCGGATTTATACCCACCAATTTAGCCGCCTCTATCGCTCCCTCAACAGCAGTTACGACCGTATATGAGTTTCCCGTCGTCACCCCAATATTGATGTTCTTCGCAAGCGTTATCCCTCCATCTCCCACAACGGAGGTAAAAGCCCCTAAACCCACTATCTTTGCTCCCAGCTTCTCCGCCAGTTTCCCCGCTTGAATAAGCCTTTTGTAAACGAAATCAAGGGGATAAGAAAGAAATTGGCGAGGCGTTAAGGGAATTCCTATGAACCATCCCTCCGTTTCCGCTCCCGTGGGCGAACGCACTCCTCTTATCATGGATACCTTAAACGGAGGGAAATGCTTCGTTATCGCCTCCAATAACGGAACCGGTAGAATGGCAAGAGGTTTCAGGCTTTTCTTTATATCCTCTGGTGATATGGGATGGATGATAAAGGCGAATCTGTTCACTCAAACACCTCCACCCTCGGTTGCCAGCCGAAGGAACGCATGACCTCCAAGAATTCCTCCTCGCTTATCTCGTCCGCCCTCTTCCCCAAATAGCTCACCACAGCCCCCTCCCAAACATTCACCCCAAAACTCCTTCCCTGTATAGCAGGAGTTGTAGTTATCAACATCTTAACTCCTTTACTTTTTAGCATGTTAACATCTTCTTTCGTGGTTGTATTTGTTATGATTATCTTTCCGGGAAGCTCGGGAGGAGAATAGCGTTTTATGTAATGAAAATCTCCCGCAATCACATCAGCCCATTGGAAGAAATCAACGAATTTCGGCTCTGAAGGCTTCTCTTGCTCCTGCCCAACTGGATATAGCATTTTGAAGGGAAGCCTGCAGATAAAGGGGAGGAAAAGGAAACCCAGAATATTAACCGCTCTTATTGAACGCATGGGGATGCGGACACCGAAGGAAAACATCAAGTCCCCGAAAACAATCTCCTTTGCCAAAGAAGCAAGAGCTGAAGCCATCCCGAATCTATCAACAGCCGTTATCTGCATAACCTTCTTCTCCTTGAAATTCACTATCCCTTCCCTTTGGAGCATATTTATAGCTTCCTTTTCCAAGGCAAGCTTTAAGAAAGCACCATCGGTCACCGGGGTGACCTTCGCCGCATCAGCGAGCTTCTTTGCATCCTTTATTATGTATTTCTTCCATCCAGTTATAAGATAAAGGTCTATTCCCCCCAGCCCAATCGCATCTACATTCCCATCTAATTCCTTTATCAAAGAGAGGGCTTTCTGGAAATCTCCATCCGTTCCTATTCTCTCCATAACATAAGGGATGCCAAGAAGTTCTATCTCCACTCTGCTATCCCTCTTAGAGGAACCCAAGCTCACGCTAACTACTCTTTTCCCAGGCAAGGCATAAGCCCTCCAATGTTAAAAATTTATCAACAACGCAGGAGAAACAAACCTGCTTAGCAAAGAATTCGCCCATCCCTCCCGTCAAGACGATTATCGTCTCCCCCATTTCCTCCTTAATCCTTTCAATTAACCCCTCAACTAACTCAACCGTCCCGAAGACGACTCCGCTTCTTATCGCTTCTTTCGTGCTTTTCCCTATTACCTCCTTGGGAACATCTATATCTACTTTTGGAAGGCGGGCAGTTGCGGTAAACAATCCCTGAAGAGATATCTCAACTCCAGGGGCGATTATACCACCGAGATATTCCCCTTTCCCGGAGAGGACATCAAAGGTTATAGCGGTGCCGAAATCAACTATAATCGCTGGACATCCATAGAGCTCACGACAGGCAATTGCGTTCGCTAATCTGTCCATCCCCACTTCCTCGGGGTTTTTGTAAAGGATACGAATCGGCGCTGGGAAATCCTCTCCCATAAAGTAGGCTTTCTTTCCGTAAGAGGCGAACGCTTCTTTTATTATTACATTTAATGAGGGAACAACGCTTCCCGCCACCACTTCCTCAATGGATTGGATGTTCCTATCAAAGCGATTCAGAAGGCTTTCAAGCATTAACGAGAACTCATCGGAGGTGAGCAAGCGACGAGATGATAGACTAAAGGAACTAACAAGCTCCTTATCTTCAAATAAGCCGATGTGTATCTTCGTGTTCCCTATGTCTATGGCGAGGAGAGACTTTCCTATTGAGTGCCACCTCCGGGCATTTGAGGAATCATTTGCTGGAGCTGGGGTCCCATCATCTGCATCCATTGACTCATTGATTGCATCATCTGATTCCAAAATTCCGGCGGTATTGATTGCATAGCCCTAAATGAAGCGCCAATCAATTGCCCCATCTCCTCAGGACTGAGGGTTGTCAACATAGAGAAATATTCGCTCATTATCCTCTGAAGAAGAGCGGGGTCATTGAAAATCATATTAAATGCCCCGAATAACACCTGCTTTCTCTCCTCAGGAGTCATAGAAAGGAAAGAGTTGAGCATAAACCAGTTAAGGTTGAGATAATCTTGGGGCGATAACTTCGCAGATGAGATGGAAGCGAGCTGAGCTATGTTTGCGGGACCGATTTCCTCCCAAACGACATATACAGTTCTCAAATTCTTTTCCCCTAAAGAAGCCTTGCTGGAACGCATAAAGACCAAATCGCCATCCTTACCTTCTGCAACAACCTTGGAGATTCTAACCATTTTAAGAGCTTTTGCTGTGATAATTATGTCTTCTTTGGATATCTTCTCACCGGATGGGAAAACCAGCTTTGCCCATTTCAAACTCGGCTGCAAAACGGTAAGCGCGTTCAGGGCTTCCTCAAGGGTGGAACAGCGAATGCTTCCAGTTAGTCTCGCTTGTAAAGTGCCCTCGGTGATTATCTCTTCCTTTGTCTCCTGGGATAGCTTGGTGAGGACCTCGTTCACGGGGGTGGATTGGAGGTCTAAGGCTATCTGCCCTGCCCAAATAGAGGAAACATAAAGGCAAATGGTTAACAAAGCAATGGTTCTCAATTGTATCACCTCTAAAGAATTTTACCACGAAGGGGGAAACGGGTCAATGAAATATGGGATTTCATAACGGGGTTGATTCCACTTTTTCAAAAACAATTTCCTACTCTTTAATTGCTCAGCCAGCCTCTTTCTCTAATCTCCAGTCTTCACTTATTAGAAGCTTCTCAATGACAATTAGGTTTCTTCATAGTATAAGATTGCCATTGGCTCCCTCCTGGAACCCTCGTATCTATAGGTGTAGGTTTTAAATGACAACTCTTTGCCATAGCGAGGTCAAAACCTCACTGTCATTGCTGGCATGGGTAAAGGTTTTTGAAAAAGGTGGATTTCAAATAACGAAAAACAAAATGTCTCATATAAAAATCTATATCCAAAGAAGCGAGTCCGACAAAGGAGGACCTGGCAATTTCATTCCTTCTCTATGATTAAATACGAGATTGCCACGCCTTCTGCGAAGCAGAAGGCTCGCAATGACAATGGGGCTCTTATCCCGCTACGGAAGGAATTGTCGCTAAAACCTATACCCATAGATGCGAGGAGCGAGAAGCGACGAAGCAATCTCATGAGATTGCCACGGGCTCCCTACGGGGAGCAATGAGAAAAAAGCATAGAACTTGCCAGTCCCGCCTATTTTCAAAGCCCTTACCCATACCAGCTATCGCTGTAAATAAGTCTCTTTTACATGAAGCCCGCGATGACAAAACTCCCTCTCATCGCAGGGAGCGAAGTGATGAACAAATTTCTCTTTGTCTAAATACGAAATCATCACGCCTCTCTCATTTATTTAAAAAATCCTTGTATAACAAAGCCCAAAAGTAGTATAATTTTCCAATAATTAACGAAAGGGGGTTATTCTATGCCTCTTTTTCTCGGAATAGATGTAGGAACCACCTCCACCCGTGTCCTCGCCATCAATGAGAAAGGTGAAATCAAGGCAAGCATATCAAAGGAGTATCCTATGCTCACGCCGCAGCCCGGCTGGGCAGAGCAGGACCCAGAGGATTGGTGGCGGGCAACAGTTGAGGGAATAAGGGAAGCCATTGCACGGGGAATAAATCCGAATGAAATAAAGGGAATAGGGCTATCCGGTCAGATGCATGGCTCGGTTTTCCTTGATAAAAATGGGAAGGTCATCCGCCCAGCAATCCTCTGGTGCGACCAAAGGACAGCTGAACAATGCGAATGGATTACGAATAAAATCGGCAAGGATAAGGTGATTGAATATACATCTAATCCCGTCCTTACGGGCTTCACCGCTCCTAAAATCATCTGGCTGAGGGACAAGGAACCCTCCAACTTTGAGAAATTGGCGAAAGTTCTTTTGCCCAAGGATTACATTCGCTATCGCTTAACGGGTGAATATGCAAGCGAGGTCTCGGATGCCTCCGGAACGAGCCTTTTTGATGTCAAGAATCGCAGATGGTCAAAGGAGATGGTTGAGGGAATCGGCTTATCTATGGATATCCTACCTAAAGTCTATGAATCTCCCGAGATAACTGGTCGCCTCTCAAAAATTGCCTCCGAGGAAACAGGGCTTCCTGAAGGAATACCTGTTGTTGGCGGAGGAGGAGACCAAGCGGCTGGCGGTGTTGGAGCAGGAGTGGTTGAAAGAGGCAAGATTTTCGTCAGCTTGGGGACATCCGGCGTGGTCTTCGCCTTCACAGAAGAGCCGGTGATAGATAAGGGGCTTCGCCTCCATACATTCTGCCACGCTGTCCCTGGAAAATGGCATGTTATGGGGGTGATGCTTTCAGCAGGCGGTTCTTACCGCTGGTTCCGAGACGCCCTCGGCGAGCCAGAAAGAGCTGTGGCCAAATTGATTGGCGTTGACGAATACGAGCTGATAAATAAGGAAGCGGAAAGAGCCCCTGCTGGCTGTGAAGGGTTGATTTTCCTTCCCTACTTAACGGGTGAGAGAACTCCTCACGCCGACCCCTACGCAAGAGGCGTTTTCTTCGGCGTGACATATAGATGCACTAAAGGCTATCTCGCGAGAGCCGTTATGGAAGGGGTCTCCTTCGGATTGCGCGACTCCTATGAGATTATGAAGGAAATGAATATCCCCGTTGAGGAGATAAGGATGATAGGTGGCGGAGCAAGAAGCAAACTCTGGAGAAGCATAACCGCGAGCATTTTCAATATGCCTAACTATACCCTCAATTTGGAGGAAGGTCCCTCCTTTGGAGTTGCCCTGCTAGCAAGCGTGGGAACAGGATTTTATTCATCAGTGGAAGAAGCTTGTAAGGCTACAATCTATCTAAAGGAGAAAACCGAACCAGTTAAAGAGGATGTGGAGGTTTACGATAAGCTCTATACTCTTTATCGTTCCCTCTACTTCTCCCTTAAGGACCATTTCCGCCAATTGGCTAATCTAATTTGAAAGGGAGGCGAGATTATGAGGACCTTGATAATCTACCATTCGCCACAAGGGATATGCGAGAGGATGGCAAGGGCTATAGCTAAAGGAGCGGAGAAGAATGGAGAGGTAATCCTGAGAAGCGTTGATGAAGCCAGTCCCAAAGAGCTCTTGGACGCCGATATCATAATCCTTGGCTCCCCTTGCTATTTCGCGAATATGTCCTGGCAGATGAAGAAGTTCATTGACGATTCGGTTGAATTTTATGGGCAGTTAAAGGGGAAGAAAGGCGGGTGCTTCGTCTCCTCCGCTACATTGAAGGATGGCAAGGACGCCCTCCTCGCCCTTAAATTGGCGCTTGAAATCCACGGTATGGAGGTGGAGGAAGGACCAATAGCGGTAGGCGTTCCAACAGAGGAATTATTGAAGGAGTGCGAGGCTTATGGGGAACGAATCACGAAAATAGGAGGTGAATAGAAATGAAAGCGGCTGTTTTTAGGAAAACCGAAGATGGTAGATGGCTCCCCAGCACGAAGGAAATTCCCATCCCCGAACTAAATGACGGGGAGCTATTGATGAAGGTGGAATCCTGTGGAATCTGCCAAACCGACTTGACGGTTTCCCTCGGACGTTTCAGGGACCCAAGGTTTATCCCCGAAGAAGTCGTTTTGGGACACGAGTTTTGGGGTGAAGTTGTAGAGTTAAAGGGAAGAGTCAATGAAAGAAGGGTGAGCCTCGGAATGGAACCATTGGATGTGGGAGATTTGGTCGTCGCGGACCCCAATATAGTCTGCCTTCACGGAGAGGCTCGCAGCTGGCGTAGAGAGGGTGGAACCTGCTATTTCTGTTCCCAGTTCATCTCCGCCCTCTGCGAGAAAGTTCAGCATATCGGCGTTCATTTCAATGGCGGTTTCGCTCAATACTGCAAACTTCCCGCTGAGCAAGCTGTTAAGATATCCAGCAGAGATAAGGAATTCTGGAAGAAAAAGGGGTATTTCATTGAGCCCCTCGCTTGCATCCTTTGGGGAGTAGAGAGGCTCCAGCCCGACCCAGGGATGTCAGTTGCGATAATGGGCGCGGGACCAATCGGAAGCCTCTTCGCCCGCACGATGAGGCTTTATATGCCCTCAAAACTGATAATCATAGATGTAGACGATGGGCGTTTGAATACAGCCAGGAAGCTTCAAATAGGAGATGAATATGTCAATTCAAGGACAGAGGGAGAGGAGAAGATTAAGGAAATCACAAATGGTGAAGGGGTTGAATGCGTGATAGAAACGGCTGGTGCACCTCAAGCTTTGGGATTTGGGATAAAGATAGCGAAAAAGGGAGGAAAAATTCTGGTGTTCGGCGTTTCCCCTATGGGCGCGATGGGAGAGGTTGAGCCATTTGAGATATATGAAAAGCAGTTGGATATAAAGGGCGCCTGCATCTATTCCACAACCCCACCCCACAAGCCCAAACCAATCCATTATTTCTTCAAGAAATCAATAGAGCTTTTAAGCAAGGAGCTCGTTAAGGCTGACGATTTGGTCCTCAGTGATGAACATATCCATCCACCGGAGGAGATAGAGGAAGCCTTTGATCAGATAAGAAACAAAGTCGGATTAAAACACATAGTGAACTGTTGGAAATGAGCAGAGACTTGCCGAAATGAGTTAAGACTTGTAAAATCTATTTGAAAATAATTTTCAATAGAGGTGATTAAATGCCGAGAAGAGGACCCATGGGACCACCTTGGTGGCGTCACTGGTTGAGAAACTGCGGTTGCAGGATAACGACGCCGAGGGAGATAATACTGGATGTCCTCTCAAGGGCTCCCGGACATTTCAGCGCAGACGAGATATTTTTTATGGTTAAGCAGATGTATCCCCAAATAGGTTTGGCGACGATTTACAGAACCCTTGAGCTTTTATCCAATATGGGATTAGTGCACAAATTGGATTTTGGGGAGGGAAAGGCAAGATATGAGTTGGCTCAGGGTCCAGAGACCAAGGGGCATCATCACCACCTCATCTGCCTTCGCTGTCATAAGGTAATTGACTATGAAGAGATTAGCGAAAAGGAGAAGGAGCTCTTGAAGGAAGTGGAGGAGAATTTGGAGAAAAAGTATGATTTTAAAATCACCGACCATTTCTTCAATTTCTATGGAATATGTAAGGATTGCCAGAATAAAGTAGACGAGACGAAATAAAGGGTTCCCTTTTTCTCATTGTGAGTTTGAAGCTTGTTTCTCCTTGTAAAAATATTCGAGCCTCAGCCACTGTCATTGCGAGGAGCGAAACGACGAAGCAATCTCCGGAGATTGCCACAGCTTCCCTTAGGGAGAGCCTCGCAATTACAGCCGTGTTTGGGAGCTAATCCCTTTTCTGTTATTGGAAGCGTTCTGTGAAGCCGAAGTCGTGAAAATCTCATTTTTGAAGCATCCTTTAAATAACACATTCCGTAACCAAAAATAAACTTTTCTCTTCCCTCTTCTCATATACCTTGCCTTTTGCCCACTTTTCAGTTATAATTATTAATGATAATCATTATCAAAAGGAGGTGATTATCTATGTTCTGGTTCGGAGGTTTTGGAAGAGGTTGGCGACATTGGTGGAGGCTCACGGGAATGCCCGGCTGGCTTAGAGCCGCCCGCGGTCTTCCCGCTTGGGGCAGCGGTTGGTGCTGGTGGTGGTTCCCCTACTTTACTGGCAGGCTCTCCAAAGAGGAAGAAATATCCCTCTTGAGGGAGCAATCGGAGAATTTGAAGCAGATTCTCGCGGAGATAGAGAAAAGGCTTGAGGAGCTGAAAAGGGAAGGGTAAATAAAAGGGGGGGGGCGGGCGTAAGCCCGCCCCCAAAAAGAATCTCTCTAAAGCTCTTCAAATTCCACCCGAGCTATCCACAGATTCCTGTCCTCGGGCGGCTTCCACTCATCATTTATGAAGCTCAACCGGAAATTGTGCCTTCCAGCTGTCAGATGCGCCACAATTGAGTGTGGACTCCAATCCTCTCCCTTACACTCCACTTCTCCAAGCTCCTTCCCATCAATCTCAAATCTAACTATCGGATAAATACCGCCCAAAGGCGTTCCCCTCGCCACAATTGTTATCCTATAATCCCCCTCCTTCGCCACCTCAATATCGCTCTCCAATGTGCCATTGGAAGCCAACGCTATAAACCCCTTGCCCCTTCCAAGAAAGGGGATTTCCCCCACCGGCTTTAACATCTCCGCTTTCAAAACCGCGATGTTGCCCATTGGCATAGATTTTGCTCCTAAAGCGTTGAGCAAGCTTCCTATGAAGCGCCTCGCCTTGATTCCATTTCCCGCCGGCGGCTCATCCCATCTGAGAGAATTCAAAATCAAGGTGCCCTTACCAACGGGAATATAGAGAATAGCCGAAGGGGAAGTCAAATCCTCCATACTATCCTTTCCCTTCACCTTCCCTATGATGAAGCTCTCCACCCAAAGATTTCGGTCCTCGGGAGGAGCCCAAGCATCGTTTACAAAAGCTATAGCCAATTTATGCTTACCTTTTTTCGCTTGGAATGAACAGGAATAGAGTCTTCTCTCCTGGCTGCCGATATAAAGCACCGCAACCTTCTCGCCATCAAGGTAAATCTCAACGAGGGGATAGACTCCGTAGCAGGGCGTTCCTCTCGCAACCAAGCCGAAGTTGTAAACTCCCGTCTCAGGGAAATCTATCTCCCATTCCGCTCTCCCTGCGCCGAAAAATCCCAGCTCCTCCCCTTGAACCTCCAGAACACCGGTAAGCGAACCGCCTTTTACCGCAGGATACCTCTTAGCGCTCTCAAGTGCCATCTCGGATGTGAAAATTCCATCGGCTGAGTCCATCGCTAATGGGGCTCTTTCCCACCAAGCTCCACTGGTTGGACCAAGCCAGTAGAGGTCCTCTCTCGTTAAGTAAGGCAGAATATCGCCCTTCACTTCATCCTTTCGTAAAATCGGACCCCTATAAGGTTGAATCGTGATTTTTTGACCCGTGAGCTCTTCAATTGCGGAGAGGTCATCCGATTTCGGTCTGTGCCATAGGATTTTTCCTCCCGCCTGCAGAAATTCCTTCATACGAGTTATGTTTTCCTCTATTTCCCTTCCACCGCCCTGAATTACGAGGAGATTGACGGCAGGATAGCGGAGCTCATCGTAATTCTTTAATGGGCGATAAGCGAGGCGTAGTTCCCTTAGCTTTTCCTCAAGAGAAGAGGGACCGAAGACGAGCGTTTCGCCTTGAGGAGGAGAATACTTAGCGAGATAATAAAGCATTCTCTCAAGAAGCAATCCCGCCATAGGCTCGCTTTTCAGCTTGCTCCCCACTTTAAGCTGGCAAATTAGCCAAATTCCCTTCCCTTGCCTGATTTCAATTAATGGTGCGTGGGATAGCCCATCGCCCGCTCCCGTTACAACAAGTGGCAGAGCTCCCGCCTGCATGGGTCTAATTGGCTCGTTCTCGCTCACAATGTTATCCCCTCTCCACCAACGCAAATCCTCATTATGTATACCCTTTAGGATTGGATGAACGGAAATCTGGGGAAAGGCGAAAGTTGAGGATTGATTATCCAGGGAAACGGGAAGCAAATCGCCCGCCGAAGTGTCCTGCTCCAAAACGAGGATTTTCCCACCTTTATCTACCATATCAGATAGAATCTTTCCACCCTCCTCTCCTCCTATAACCACTCCTTCCTTCCGCAAGGAAGACAAAGCTTTGGGAGCAATGACGAGGATTCCCTCTCCTTTCCAATCCGCGAGATTATCAAGAGAATTAAACTCTGCACCGAGCTCCCGCAAAACGGTGGTCAGCGTCCCCTTGGGGTCGTAGAACCAGATGGGAACAGCTGGGAAGATTTCCTTTGTCAAGGTTGGAAAGACCTCTACTAACCATTCCTCCTTGAAAGAGGGAGCTCCCTGTGCATCAGCTGTCAATATCAATTTCAATTTTCTGCGAGATTCAACTTTCGGCAACGAGATGTTTATCCTCTTCTCAATCATAGCCCCGCTCTTCATGGAGAGCGTTTCACCGCCCTGCTCAATAACCTTATCTCCATCTAAGAGAGCCCATCTGAAATTTACTTGCGATAAATCCTTCATAGTATCGTTGAAAATCCAAACCGTCCTCTCTATTTTCTCGCCTGAGTAGAAGCGAGAATCGTATTCCTTAAGGAAAGCTGCCAGAGGACGATACATATCCCTTTGTGCCACCCAGCAGGGATTGGTTTCGTCAAGCGCTCCCTGTTCAATGACGGTCCAGGGCGAATGCCCGCTGACATCAAAATAGCGATAGGCTAAAATCTGCATTCTCCAAGCCAGCGCCTTTGATAAAGTTCTATAACTGGACAAGTCTTTATAGGCTTCGTCGCCGAAGAACAATGTATTGGGCGCAGGGGAACTCATAGGCACCCAGAGATATTCTCCTATATAAAGGGGCTTTTTATGGTCCCAGAGGAAGGGTTGTTTGCCGATGAATCCACCACCGCCGTAATGATAGCGTGGTTCGTTTAGCCAATAAGCATCATTGGGCCAAAGACGCTTTTCGGGAAACTCGTTTGGATAATGCATACCTATCACATCGGCGACTCCTCCCGGGTCGCCATCGGATTCATAGGTTATCGGGCGAGTTGGGTCCTCCGCCTTGACGATTCTTCCCATCCTCGCCAAATTCTCAACTGTATCGGGATGCTCCTCGTTCACTCTCGGACCAGTGAGCTCGTTCTCCAAGCTCCACATAACTACTGAGGCGTGGTTGTAAAGATGACGAACCATAGAGCGAAGATGCTGGGCATAATTCTCCCAGAATTTGGGGTCAAATACGCGATAGCTCGTATCGTCGTTCCAAATTGCAGCCTCAGGAATCATCATCAGCCCTATCTCATCAGCCACTTCATAGTAGATATCCTGCCAGGGTTGGGTGTGGGTGCGAAAGGCAACGGCGTTCATTTTCTTCAAGGAAAGGAGCTGGCTCAAAACGAATTCCCTTGTTACGCCCTGAGTTGGAGGCCACCAGGAGGAGGCAAGGAAATGCACTTTCTTTCCGTTGAGATAGAAATCCCCCTCCTGCGTCCAAAGCTCCCGATAGCCGAAGCGTTCCCTCAAGACATCACCGCTCGGCTCCAACTTGAGCTCCAAAATATATAGAACGGGAGTGTAGGGAGACCAAGTTTCAAGGGGAGGCTTCTCATAGATTATGGTAATTTCCCTCGTTTCGCCAGCGGGAATCTCAACTTTTCCCGAGCTCTTGCTGGCGATAGCCTTCCCCTTTACTCCCCATTGACCAGACTTATCCCTTCCCTTTCCATCCCAGCGATAGATATCTCCCTTCAGAGTTATCCTCTCGCTCTTATTTCCTGCATTTTGGATTTTCACATACACTTTAAGCTGATTCTGGCGGATTGAGGGTCTTATTAGAACTTCTTTGACATAGACATCGGGGACGGAAAGGAGATAGACGCTGTTCCAAATGCCGTATTGAGCGAAATGACCACCGATTGGTGAGATGATTCTATCTTGGGGAACCTCCCTGAGCTCTACATTCCTCCTCGCCATTGTGGAGGTGAAATCTACCTTTTCCCCCACGAAGACACCAGTCCAATCATGGCAGCCGATGAGGATTTCGTTCTGCCCACCGAAGCGAACAGCACCAGTTATGTCCAGCTCAAATGCATCATAGCCATTGAAACATCCGCCGACATACTTCCCATTCACCAGAACCTTGCTGTTATATTTCACCCCACCGAAGCGAAGGATGACGCGGGAGCCCTGCCATTCCTTTGGGATGTTTATCGTCCTCCTGAACCAAGCTCTCTCGTAGTTGAAGCCATAGAGGGTGCCGGGTATGGTTATTTTCTGCCAGCCCGAGGCTGGTGGCGGCTCATCAAGGGAGGAAACCTTAACGAATTCCCATTGTCCATCAAGGGAAACCATCAGCCTTGATGCGGATAGTGTCGGAATGAGGGAGAAAAGCAAGCCAGTGGCAATAAAACCTATTGAGACCTTCAACCTTTCTCGCCTCCTTTTTGATTTTCAATTTGAGGATAATTATTGAAAAACAAATTGTCAATATTAATTATGGGGAAGCTTCCTCTAACTCTCATTGCGAACCCGCCGAAGGCGGAACTCCTCGCTGTAATTGGGAGGCTTCCCGTAAGGGAAGCCGTGGCAATCTCAACAGATTGCTTCGTCGCATCGCTCCTTGCAATGCCGAAGAAAAATGTCTCTTCCTTATATCCTCACATCACCTTTATCATCAAATATGTATCCAATCTCGGAATCTTTATCTCCCAAAATCCTTCCTTCTCATTAATCGGCAAATCAATCTCGTCTGGGAGCATCACAGCCTTCTTCAGCGCCTTGCCATCCTTCTTTATCCTCACCTTTAAATCAAAAACGGGAATATTGGGAAGCTCGGTCTGGAAATTCAGGAGATTTATGATATATCCTTCCTCCTGCCTGAACATAGTCACTTCAACCGCCTTGGGAGCATCAACTTCAAATGAAAAACCCTCTCCCACCAACCTCCTTATCAACCTCTGAAAGAATTCCCTATGTCTCTCCTCACCGACCATATCCAGTGGTCCCGCAACCCAAATTACCTCCCCTTCCCCAAACTTCCGCCAGATTATCGCCGGATGTTCCGTCTCCATTCCAGGCGGATTGGAATGAATTGAGACACACTTCGTTTTATCCGCGGGGTCGGTATAGGGAAGCGTTATCTTGGCGAGAATCTCCTCCTTATTCAGGGGTTTGGCTATTATCTGCTGATGGAAAAGAAGCAGGGGATATCGGGGTGTGATGTCGCCGAATAGGGATGAATCTTCCCTCGCCGGGCTAACATAAGTTACCCCTTCCTTCGTCTCTCCCTTATAGGAAACGCCGAAGACATCTGCAAGGAGAAAATCGCCCCTCTTCCCCTTCTCCCCGTAGAGAGATGTCTGATAGCTGGCGTAAATTTTGCCTCCAGAAGCGACATAGCTCCTCAGTGCCTCCGCTTCCTCTTCATCCATATATAAGACATTCGGCAATATCACCGCCTTATAGTTCTTGAGCTTCCCCAAATTCCTCTTAGTTATTATCCCAAAGGGAATATGGGCATTGAGGAGGCTCTTAACTGTGTTAAGGGCGCAGTCAAGATGGGGTTGCCTTCCAGATGTCTCCAAAACGCTCTTCCCATTATCCTGCGGGTCGAATTTGGACTCAAAACTGAAATAGACGCCAACATCCTGAACAAGCTCACCGCCGATGAACTTCTCGTATCTCTTCACCTTCTCATAGATTTCCCCCATCGTCTCATAAACCCTTTCGTTCAAAGTTCCTATTGGGTCTATGGCGTCAATGAAGAGGAAAGCGCCTCCGTTAGCTATTGCGGAAAATGTCTGCGCCTCCATAAGCTCCTTCGGCTTAGTAGTCGTGTGGTCGTTCAGGTGAATGCATATGCTCGTCATGAATTCAAAAGGCTGATTTCTCGTTAGATTGTAATAGAGCTTGCAAATGAAGGTTTCCTGCAAAGCTCCGCCGTAGAAATCCCCGCCACAATAATCGCTCGCAGATGCGATTGCCTCCGTCACGCCGAAAACCCAATTCGCAACGCAGGTTGAGAACTGATGCTCAACGGAGACCTCTGGCTTCAAGCTCTTAACCTTCTCCGTCATAACCCGCGCGAATTCCGATAGCCATTCCTCCCTCTTTCTCTGAAATTCCATCCATGCGGGATTATCCCAGTTTATGATTTTCGGCATCTCCTTGCCCGTTTCCCTGAGGAATCTCTCCTGACAAGATGGGCAGTAGCAAACTATTGGCCAGAAGGTCATATCAAAGAAAATCCCCTCAAAATCGTATTTCTTGCAGAATTCTTCAACTTGACTAAGGGCGAAATCCCTGTAGCCGGAATTGGGACAACAAACCCCATAGCGCCCAGTCCAAGCCCGCGCTTCCCTTCCATCAGCCAGCCTCATCCTCCACTCAGGATGGTTATCATAAGCCCAATTATTATAAATAAGACTGTAATAAACTACGACATTCATTCCCGCCTTGTGGCAAAGCTCTATCAATTCGCCTGTTATATCCCTTCCTTTTATCCCCCTATGCATATGACCCGTCTTCGTTCTCCAATAGCAATGACCGATATGGGAAGTGGCATAAATCATAGCGGTTGATACATTCGCCTTTTTAAGTAGCTCAACATATCTCTTCGGCTCAAGCTGGGAGAGGAAACGCTCATCCCAGTCATCAATATGCATATCAATGAGATTTCTCCTGAAATCCCTCTCAAACCATTTCATTTCTTTTACTTTCCTCCTTTCAAATGTAATTGATTCCATACCAAACGAAGGGAATGGGTAGCATTTTCCTCATCAAACCCCTTAGCTTACCCTCCCCTTCTATCTCGTATCCTCCCGGGCGTGAGAGAATGGTCCAGGTCATTGTGCGTCTATCCTTCATTACGAATTCCTCTTCTCCGAGCGAGACGATATACCTCCCATCCCTCTCCTCGAATCTCACCTTATCCGCCTCCACACCAATCCTCTCCCTGAAATAGGGTCTCATCCTCTCCATAAGTCTTGTGAAATTGAGGATTCTCACGGTTCCAGATATCGGAATAATCGTCGTCCAGACCCCTTTGTCCTGAATTTGCTTCGCCAACCCCCTATCCTCACAGGGAACGGGAAAAACGAATCCCGCAAGTCCATATCTCTCAAATATATGTGGGATGGCATCAATTAGAGCCTTCCCATCTCCCGCATACTCCCTAACCTCCGCCATCCTTCCATCCTCCCAGAAATGGACGATGAAATACCCCTTGAACTCCTCCTTCTCCTTTATTATCAAGAACTCACATGGTGCGTTCATAACGAACTTGCTCTTGATTGCTATCTCCCAATCCTTCCTCGGTCTTATGAACCTCACAACCTTTTCCTCATAGGCTCTAATCATCTCCTCCAGATATCTCTCCGGTGAATCCTCAATTGAGATTTCCTCTTTCTTCTCAAACCTCCATAAATCCCTTTCCCTCACCTCCAGCCTATAAACTTCCCCGATGAGAAGGCAATCGGCGGAATCATAGAGCCTTCTTATCCCAGAGACGAGCATAAAATCGCAGCCGTGCTCCTCAAATCTCTTTATGCAATCGTTCAACAAGATTGTAGCGTATCCCCTGTTGCGATAGTTTGGATGCGTGCATACAGCTCCTACCAACCCAACCCTTGAGCGACAATTATAAATAGATATGTCCCTTTCGAGCGTGCCGATGTGGGAGACGGGCTTTCCCTCCTCAACAATTACCCGAAGATTATCAAGATTCTCCTCATTGAAAAGGATACGATATTCCTCCTTCATCGCCTGCGTCTCCGGGCGAAACACTAAATTAACCAGCTCTATGAGGTCCCAAAATTCCTCCTTTTTCGTTCCTCTCGGTCCTTCCATTTTCATTCCTCCTTTCTTATAAACTGTGAATTTTGAAGCTTTTTCATCAATTGAGGGACGATTTCGTCCCTCTTTATCCTCCGTATGACATCAACAATCAACTCAATCCATGCCTTCACCAATCTCTCCCCCTTTTCCCTTGTCGCCTTCTCGGGAATTCCCACGGGAGCTTCAGGCCAATTAGCCATCCAATCAACAGGAGTTTGGGCGGGATAGACATCCAAATCCCTCTTTCGCTCATAAATCTTCCCTTTCACAGACTCCAAATTGACCGCTTCGGGAAAGAGATAGAGGGATATGCTCGTCTCAATCTCACAAGCATGCCCTATATCTTCCGTCTCCCTTATCTCGTTGATTACATCCATTAAACCCGCCCAGGGAGGAAGGCTGTAAACCGCATAGGGTTTAGCTTTATCCGCCACAAGTCTGAGGAATCCTTCCATCATAGGGACATTTCCACCGTGCCCATGAAGGAGAAGGATTTTCTCAAACCCATTTCTGTATACCTCATCGCAGATGTTTTCCAGAAAGGCTGTGAGGAGTTGGGAGTGGATGCAGAGGGTTCCGGGATGAGGTTTTGCCTGATAGGATTGTGTATAAAAAATCGTGGGCAGGATGACCACAGGTTCAATTTGGGCGACAAGCTCCGCTATTTTCCCTATCGTGAGGGCGTCATTGCCGAGGGGAAGGTGTGGACCGTGGGTTTCAAGGGAACCGATAGGGATGAGGGCGAGTCGGTCGGCGAGCTCCCTCGCTTTCTCAAATTCCGAGACGCTGAGATACTCCCATTTCCAATTCATTGAGGATTCCTCCTTTTCCCCCTTGATTATAAAGAGCGAGGTAGAAAGGACGCAAGTTTAAAATCAAGAGGGTCAAAAGAAGAAATTGCCAGGGGCTCCACGCAGTAGCCCTCGCAATGGCAGTAAATAATCCACCTTCGACAGACTCGCAATTGCAAAGAAAAATTTGACTTTTAAAAAAAACAAACTATAATTGTTATTGAAAATCATTTTCAATAAAGGAGGTGATTTCTATGCCTTTCGGCGACAGGACAGGTCCCTTGGGTCGTGGTCCACGCACGGGAAGAGGAGCAGGCTACTGCTCCGGCTATCCTGTCCCTGGCTTCCTCAACCCCACACCGGGCTTCGGCTTCTGGGGAAGAGGAAGAGGTTGGCGACATATGTTCTGGGCAACAGGTCTCCCCGGATGGGCGAGATTCGGCTACCCAGGCGCGCCAACCGCTCCGGGATATGACTTTTTTCCAGCTGAGGCAACCAGCGATGAGGAGAAGGAAATTCTGAAGGGGCAAGCTGAAAGCTTGAAGCGCGCACTCGAGGAGATTGAGAAACGCCTACAAGAGCTGGAAAAAGAAGAGAAGTGAGATTTTGGAGGGGGAAGGCGAAAGCCTTCCCCCTCCAAGAAAATTTTCCTATGTATCCCGCCGCAGATATAATCTCCCCTTGGAGGTGATTTTCCCTTATGCAGATGCCAGGTCAAGAACTAGAGAAAGTTCAGGAGAGAATGAGCAAGATTAAATACAAGCTATTGGTTCTATCGGGGAAAGGTGGAGTTGGCAAAAGCACGGTTTCAGCTAATATCGCAACAGCCCTCGCTTTAGAGGGAAAGAAAGTCGGTCTCCTTGACATAGATATTCACGGACCAACCATTCCCCAGTTGCTCGGCTTGAGCAAGGAAAGAGTTGAGATAAAGGACGAATCCCTTATCCCCGTCAAAATCGGCGATAATTTGAAGGTTATGTCAATAGGTTTTTTGCTTCCCGAAGAGGATTCAGCCGTAATCTGGCGAGGACCAATGAAGTATAAATTGATAAAGGAATTCTTGGAAGATGTGGAATGGGGAGAGTTAGATTACTTGATTGTTGACTCCCCGCCAGGAACGGGAGATGAACCCCTTTCCATCGCCCAGCTTCTCGGTAAAATGAATGGAGCAATCATTGTTGCTACTCCCCAAGAGGTCGCTCTCTCAGCGGTGCGGAGAAGCATAACCTTTTGCAATCATCTCGCGATTCCAATAGTTGGAGTGATAGAGAATCTTAGCGGCTTCATCTGCCCCTATTGCGGAGCGAGGGTGGATATATTCAAGGGAGGTGGAGCGAGGAAAATGGCAGAAAAATATGGGATAAGATTCCTTGGGAAAGTGCCCATAGACCCCAATCTCGTTGCTTGTGGAGACGAAGGGAAACCCTTCCTCCCTAACTACCAGAACAGCCAAACGGGGAAGATTTTCGCTGAGATAGTTCGTTCAATCAGAGAAATAGTGGAGAGATGAAAGGAAGAATAATCGTTCTCGTGGAAAACAACACCTTACATAGGGGGTTATACGCGGAACATGGGCTTTCCCTTTATATCGAGACGGATAGGGGAAATATCCTTTTTGATACTGGTCAGAGCAATTTGCTCATAAAAAATGCGAAAACTTTGGGGATAGATTTAACGAGGATAGATAAGATTGTTCTCAGCCATGGTCATTACGACCACACAGGTGGCTTGCTTCCAGTTCTAAAAACATTAAAGAAAAAGATTGAAGTCATTGCTCATCCTAATGCCTTTAAGAAGGTTCATTTCAGCTGTGGAGGTGGGATAAGTAGGGCTATCGGCATTCCCTTTAAGGAAAGCGATTTGAGAAAATACGCTGAATTGATAGGGGATGATAAGCCGAGGGAGGTTCTTCCTGGAATTATTGCGACGGGCGAGATAGAGAGGAAGACGGATTTTGAGGATGCAGGAGAAGGGTTTTTCCTTGACCCAAATTGCAGTAAGCCGGACATAATAAGGGATGACCAAGCTCTCATATTGGATGCTGAGAA
The DNA here is from genome assembly GCA_014360495.1 of bacterium. Lineage (NCBI taxonomy): Bacteria > bacterium. The sequence continues at coordinate 166,815 of JACIXR010000004.1, read as the reverse complement.
GGGATTGATAGTTCTCTTCGGATGCGGTCATGCCGGCTTGATAAACTCGCTTACAAAAGTCAGGGAGATATTTCCAAATAGGGAAGTAAAGACGATAATGGGGGGTTTTCATCTGGGAGGAGCATCAGAGGAGAGATTGGAGAGGACCTGCGAAGCGCTTTCCAAGTTTGGTGTGAGAGAGATTTACGCCGGTCATTGCACTGGCTGGAGGGCAATTAACAGATTTTCCCTCCAAAAGGATTGGATAACCACTCCTCTCTTCGTCGGCTTCCAATACGAATTCTGAAGGAGCCTTCAGCTTACTTGTCCCTATGAGCCCTCCATAGACTATTTACTGTCATTTCTGACCCGCCAAAGGCAGAACTCCTTACTGTCATTGCTGGCATGGGTAAAGGTTTTTGAAAAATAAATAAAAGATGAAGAATCAGATTGAAAAAGGAGGACCTCAGATGCGAGGCTTCACTTCGGGTTGCCTTCGCAAAACTTTTCAAAGCGGATGCCAGTTTTCTATTGTCTCCTTTATGAAGAAACCCTCCTCCAACACAGGCTTCTCCGGACCACCTGACTGGGAATCGTAGACGAGATAATCCGTTTGAATCAATAGAGGATTAGGGTCGCTATCGTGATGGATGTTCACCGCATTCCTCAACGCATCAGCCGTCAACCCCTCAATCACAACAACATAGCTCTCCAAATTCAAGGGATTGGGCGCAACGAAAAATACCCCAACATCATTTCCCCTGAATTTCCTGTTCCCAACAATCACCTCCCCCTTATCCACCTTTACCGGCAATTTCTCCTTCAATTGCTCTATCAACTTATTTGAGCCCGGCGTCCCTATTAAAATCAATGGTCTATTCTTTATATCCTTCTCCGTAACCTCAACATCCGCCTTTATATCCACCTTCATACGAGAGCTCTTAATCTCCATCCTCTGCAGAGTTTGGGCAACGAATAATGCGGACTGCCTTTCCTCCTCCGTCCCCTGCGTCCCATAGACTATTATATGCCTCCCCTCCAACCCCCTCGTCAACCCCACATTCCTGGGAGTGATTATCCCCGCAACGGGAGTGCGAGTGTGCTCTGGAGGAGTGTAATTCTTCAAAGCAATCTTCGGAAGATTCCCACCATAAGCCTTCTTTATCCTCTCCAAGCTGTCCGCCACCCTATCCGCAACAATTCCCACCCATTTCAACTCGGGACACTCGTTCTTTATATTCCTCCATACCTCCAGTGCCTTCTCATATTCCCCTAAATTGAGATAGCAAGAGCCGATTCGCAAAAATACGACTCCCCGCATTGAGGAAAGATGACGCAGATGCGCTGGCAACTTCTCCGCTTTTTTGAACACATCCGTGAATTCCTGATATTCCTTTATAGCGGAACGAAAATCGTAGAGATGCTCATGGGCGGTCGCGATGAAGGCACAGGCGATGGGAGCGTAATAGCTCTCTGGATACTTCTCCTTCACTTCCTGATAATCCTTTATAGCGCTCTTATAATCACCGAGCTCGGCGCTCGTTTGCCCGCGGAAGAATGTCGCGTTGGGGATGAGGGGAGAATCGGGACATTCCTCAACTAACTTCGCATAATATTCATGGGCTTCTTTAATCATGGTTATATCGTAGTAGCAGGTGGCAACGCCGAAGAGGGCTACATCCTTCTGCGTTCCGTTCTTCTCAGCACATTTCTTGTATTGCTCAATTGCGAGATTGTATTGACCGTTATCCTCATAATAGAGACCAAGGGCGAAATAAGCCATCTCCGTATCGGGGAAGCGTTTAGCGATTTCCTGAAGGATAGCTTCCTTCTGCTTCTTTGCGTTCTCATCTCCAGTTTCAAGATAGATAGCCCTATAGCGCCAAGCGATATCAAGGAGGGCTTTTGATACCTGCTCGTCATCGGGATATTTCTGAGCGAATTTCTGATAAGCCTTGATAGCATCCTCATGCTTTCCCGCCTTAGAAAACATATCCCCCGCCCTGAGAAGCGCCTCTTTTGCTACCTCACTATTCGGATATTTATCGGCTACTTTACGGAAAATTTCCGCCGATTTAGCGTAATCCTTTTTATCCGAGTAACGCCAAGCTACATTCATTAAGGCGGAAGGAACTTGGGGGTCGTTTGGATATTTATCAACGAAATCCTGGTAGGCTTTTATAGCCTCATCCATCTTCCCCGCCTTTGAGAACATATCCCCTGCTCTTAAAAGTGCCTCCGGAGCTTGCTCGCTCCTGGGAAAGTTATCCGCTATCATCTTGAAGGTCTGGGCTGCCCTCTCGTAATCCTCTTTCTGTGCATAGCACCAAGCGAGGTTCATCATTGCGGAAATAGTTCCTTCGTCATTTGGATATTGCTTTATGAATTTATTGTAAATATTTATCGCATCATCTGTTTTGCCTGCCTTGAAAAACATATCCCCTACCCTCAACAAAGCCTCCATTCCCACTTCACTACCGGGAAAAGCGTTAGCTATTGAAAGGAATATCACTCCCGCCTTTTCGTATTCTCGCTTATCCGCATATGCCCAGGCTATGAACATAATGTTTTGAGGAACGGAGGAAGCTCTTGGGTCATTGGGATATCTCTGAAGGAATTCTTGATAAACAGCTAATGCCTCCTCTTGCTTCCCCACTCTTGAGAACATATCCCCCGCCCTCAACAAAGCCTCTGGAGCGTATTCGCTATAGGGATAATCATTGGCGACCTTCGTGAACGCCTCAGCAGCTTTCGCGTAATCCCTCTTCATAACATAGCGCCAAGCTATGTTCATCCAAGCCCCAGCGTTATATGTTTCGTCATTATATGAGTAATCCAAGCTCTTCATCTCATATTCAATCCCCTTATCAATTTCACCTATATTGGCGCATTTCCTCGCCAATTCGTGATACAAATCCCTAATCTCGTCCGCTCTTCGTGATTGATTTATCCTCTGAAGATAGTTGTTCTCCTCCTCTTGAAATTGCGCATAACGAGCCTGACAGGTTGCTAAATGGGCTTGCGCTGAGGAAATAAGGGCGTCATCTCCCTTTCCCTTCTTCACGGTCTCACTGAAATCCTCAATTGCCTGAACCATCCAACCCTTTCTCTCGTAGGCTATTCCACGATTATAGTAAGCATAGGGGAGGATTTTATCGGGAGGTTTCCTATCTATGAGCTCCGTGAGGGAATCTATTGCGGAATCGTATTTCTCATCCTGGATATCGCAGAGGGCGAGCCCGAGCTTGGCTTGAAGACCTATCTCTCCAGTGTCTTTAGCGGCGGTTTCAAAGTATTTCCTCGCGTTCTTGATATCATCAAGGGCGAGATAGCATTGGGCGATGCGGAGGGTTGCTTTGGCGATGTCCTCATTCCAGCCTCCCTTGCTTATCACTTGGAGGAAGGAATTTATCGCTTTCTGATAACTTTTGGCTTGAAAATAAGCTTCTCCTTCCTGGAGGGCTTTGTCCTGAGCTAAAGCGAAGATGGTGAGGAGGAAAAGAAGGGCGAATTTCCTCATCTATTCAACCTCCTTTTAGGGAAATTATAAAGGGAAAAGGGAGGGAGATAAAGAGAGAATTAGGAAAGACAACAGCTCTCTTTGTCATTGCGAGCCCGTAGCAGGCGGGTTACCTACTGTCATTGTGAGGGCTCCCGCAGGGAGCCCTCACAATGACAGAGAGGGACGGATTGCAATAACGGAAAGCTGACCTAATCCATCCTCCCTATCCTTCCTTATATCTTGAGAGAAACTCCTCCACCTCTTCCCTTCTGGGAAGGGAGGGTTGTGCGCCCAAGCGCGTGGTGGATATTGCGGCGCAGGCGCTGGCAAATCTTATCGCTTCTCTCATCTCTTTCCCCTCAGCAATCGCCACCGCCAATGAACCGCAAAACGAATCTCCCGCAGCGGTTGTATCAACCGATTGAACCTTGAAGGCGGGAACCTCAAACATCTCTTCTCCATCAATATACATCGCTCCCTTTGAGCCCAAAGTCACTATCACTTTCTTGACTCCCTTCTCCAAAAGCATCTCCCCCAATTCCTTAGGCGAAACTTCTCCATCGGGAGGGAAACCACAGAGGATTTTCGCCTCCGTCTCATTGGGAACGAGGATGTCAATATTTTGGAGAACCGATTGGGGAAGCGGCTGGGCAGGCGCGGGATTGAGTATAACCGTCAACCCTTCCTCCTTAGCAAGGTGAACGGCTGTCTCTACTGGCTCAAGGGGAATCTCCAATTGGAGAAGGAGGGTGGATGAGAGCTTGAAAGCCTCCCTTGCCCTTCTTACATCCTCCCCGCTTAAATAGCTATTTGAGCCGGGAGCAACCGCTATCATATTCTCTCCCTTTTTATCAACGAATATCAAGGCTATGCCTGAGTGATGTTCCTCATCTCTTATTATGAAAGAGGTATCTATTCCCTCTTTCTGGAACTGCTCAACCGACCTATCACCAAATGGGTCCTTGCCGATTCTCGCAAGGAGGATTACATCCGCGCCCAAGCGGGCGCATTGAACCGCTTGATTTGCCCCCTTCCCTCCTCCAGCAGTGGCGAAATCCCCACCGATTATTGTCTCACCCGGAGTTGGTAGACGCTCCAGCTTAATTATCATATCAGTATTTGATGGTCCTACTACGAGAATCTTCTTCATAAGCAAATTCCCCCTTTCAAAGAATTTTAAATTGTCTTCGCTCTAAGGCTTTGTCCCGCGTGAATCAGGGCATCCCAAACGGGAGCGAAAGGCGGAGCGTAGGAAAGGTCAAGCCAGGCAATTTCATCAACCGTCATCTGAGCGTGAAGGGCAACAGCCGCTGAATCTATCCTCTTCGCAACCCCCTTTCTTCCCACCATCTGAACCCCCAAAACCCTCCTCGTTTTCACATCCATCACCATCTTAGTCGTTATTGCCTGTGAATCGGGATAATAAGAAGCGTTGGATGAGGAGCGAACGGTTACGCTCGCTGTCTCATAGTCCAGAGCAATAGCCTCCTTCTCGGAGAATCCCGCAACTGCAACCTCTAAACCAAAAACCTTAATTGCCTGCGTTCCCACAGTTCCGGGGAAAAGTAGCCTTCCGCCTGCCATATTCTCTCCCGCTATCCGTCCCTGCTTATTCGCGACTGTAGCAAGGGGAAACCAATAGGGCTTTCCGCTTACGATATGCTTCGTCTCACAGCAATCTCCCGCTGAGTAAATCCCAGGGATATCAGTTTCCTGATTCCCCTTCACCCTAATCGCTCCCGTTATCCCTAATGGGATGCCCGCCTGCTTAGCCAATTGCACATTCGGTCTAACCCCGAGAGCAAGTATCACGAGCTCGCAATCCAACCTCCTTGCGGAGGTTAGAACCTGCCTCACTCTCCCATCCCCTTCCAACCCCAAAAGGCTCTCTCCCAAGAGAAGTTCCACCCCGTTATCCCTACATTCCCTCTCTATGATTGAAGTTATTTCTTCGTCCAGATTTGGAAGGACATGCTCCTTCATCTCCACAAGGGAGACATCAATACCAATCTGGCGAAGGGCGGTAGCCATCTCCAAGCCTATATAGCCACCACCTACAACTACGGCTTTCCTAGGCTTTTCCTCCTCTATGAATTTCTTCAATTGTAAAGCATCGTCCATATCCCGAACCTTGAAAACCCCTTTCAAATCCGTCCCCGGGATAGGAGGGACAATGGGGAGAGCTCCTGTTGCAATCAGCAAAGCGGTGAAAGGCTTCTTGAACTCCCTTCCCTCCCGCAAATCAAGGACTTCAACCGTTCGCTCGCCCACAATTATCCTCCTCACTTCGTGATGGACGAGCACATCTACATTCCTCTGCTGTGCGAATTTCTCGGGAGTATAAACGAGAAGGTCCTCAAATCTCTTGACTTCACCGCTTATGAAATATGGAATTCCGCAGGGCGCGTAGGATATATAACCTCCCTTTTCAAAAACGGTTATCCTCGCTGAAGGGTCAATTCTGCGGGCTTGGGCGGCTGCGCTCATCCCAGCCGCGCAGCCGCCCACTATTACGATATCTCTTTCCATCTTTTATTTGAAGATGAGCTTTCTAATGACCTTCTGCGTCTCAACCGCGTCCATGGTCTCCTGAGCTTTCTTCAGCTCTTCAAGGTCAATCTTGTTAGCCAACTCCCACATCGCCTCAATGTTGCGGAGCGCCATATCCGCGGCAGCCACAGCGTCTTCCCTATAAGGGAACATATCAAGGGAGAACCAACCCTGATAGTTGGTGAGCTTGCAGTAGAGGAGGAACTCTATCGTTTCCCAAACCCTCAAAGAGCCGACAATCATATCGTCATCCCAGAGACCGTAGGCATCGTTGAAATGGACATTGAAGAGCTTTCCATAGCGGGCGAGGAAGGCGACGGAATCCGCGGGATTCTCACCGCTCATTAAAGCGTGTCCGAAATCAATAACAACACCGACATTATCCATCTCTAAAGCGAGGACGATAGCCAAAGCCTTTCCCGCATCGGAAATGCTCATATGGGTGCGGGGTTCCTTCAACTTGTATTCAATTCCCACTTTTATGTCGGGAGCGGCATATTCTGCTACCTCCCTTATTCCATCTATGAGGAGGTTCCAGTGGGTGATGTAGTCAACTTGGAAGGGATAGTCAAAGCCATCCGAACCAAGCCAGAGCCCAGCGGATGGAGCGCCAAGCTGGCGGGCGTAATCCACGGCTTTCTTGGCTTCATCTATCGCCGCTCTCCTTATCTTGGGGTCTCTGTGGGTGAAGGCACCGTATTTCCATTTCCCGCTTCCCCACACATTTACATTGACAACGGAAACGACGAGCCCCAAATCCTGTAGCTTCTTCTTGAACTCATCCACCGAGACCTCTTCAAAATCCGTCTGATGAACCTCAACTCCCTTCAAGCCCTTGACCTTACCCGCGAGGTCTAACATCTCAAGGACGCTGATAGGTTCTTTGTAACCTTTGGTGCAGAACCTATCCATAGTGTTGCCGAAAACCCATAGACCTGCGCCAAGCTTCAGTTCCATAAAAAACACCTCCTGAAGAGTATTTTTGAATATTTTAAGGGTTGGCATGGAAAATATCAATTGATTTTTTGTAGAGGAAGGTTTGGGTGAAGTTTAAATGGAGTAGTTATTCGGGAAAAATCATGCGAGGCTTCCCGTAAGGGAAGCTGTGGCAATCTCCTGAGATTGCTTCGTCGCTTCGCTCCTCGCAATGACAAAGAGGTTCAGGCTCGCAAGGAGAAAAAGGAAGGGCGTCATAATAAATCTGAGACCCTTATAATCTCCCCGAACGGATTATTGATATAAGGAGCCAAAAACCCATTATCCCCGCCAATATGTAGCCAACTATCCCGAAGATGGGATATCCCCAGAGAAATGGTCCAATATTCGTCTGCATAACCAAAGAAGAAGCAACGAGAATAGCGGCTACGATTATTGAGAATGAAAGCCTATTCGCTATTATGTTCAACCTCAAAAGAGGGCGGTCTATGCGGTCATATTCAAACCTCACCTTTAAAGCCCCCTTATCCGCCTTCGCCAAAACCTGGGCTAACTGCTTCGGAAGCTCCAGCAAAACATTCGTGTTCTCCCTCACACTGCGGATAGTCTCTCTCAATAGATTTTGGGGAGCGAATTGTTGAGCTAAAAATTTCTTAGCAAGTGGTTCCAGCACCTTTCTCGGGTCGAAATCAGGGTCAATCTCCAAGCACAAACCCTCAAGCTCCGCCACACATCTTCCCAAAAGGGCAAAGCTTCTCGGCATTCGTATCCTGTATTTCCTCGTTATATCGCTAACGGAATAATATAGGTCGCTCAATTTCATCTTGCTCGGAGGAATATAGGAATAGCGAGAGAAGAGATTTTCAATATCAGCTGAAAGCATAGGGGTCTCCACATCCTCGGGAACTATCCCGATAATGTAAAGAAGCTCCACTATAGTCTCAACATCTTGGTCAATGAGGGCTTGAGAGAGGCGAAGGAGATTGTTCTTCAGACTTCTATTGAGAAAGCCAACCAAACCAAAATCCATAAGGGCGATTTTCCCATCTTCAAGAATGAATATGTTTCCCGGATGAGGGTCGGCATGGAAGACGCCGTGGATGACTATTTGTCTGAAGAATAGCTCGGCGAGCTCATGAGCGAGCTTCTTCCGAGCGGAATTTCCCTCAAGAGTTTGTATATAATCCGTTATTTTCGTTCCCTTTATCCTTTCCATAGTGAGGACATAGGGAGTGGATAGCTCCCAGTATATCTTCGGGATGTAGACATTGGGCTCATTTGATAAAGCCTGACGCAATCTATCGGCGTGCTCAGCCTCAACGAGGAAATTCAACTCGTCCCGCATAGAGTTAGCCAATTCCTGCGCTATCTCGTGGACTCCATAAAGCCTTGCTTGGGGAAGTCGCTTCTCCGCCAATTCAGTGATATCCAAAAGAAGCTCCAAGTCCTCCAAAACCCTCTTCTCCACACCGGGACGCTGAACCTTCACCACCACCTCTTCGTCTTGGAAAGTCCTCGCTAAATGCACTTGAGCAATGGAAGCTGAAGCAATGGGTTCCTCAGCGAATTCCTTGAATATTTTGTTTAGTGGCTTGCCGAGCTCGCTTTCAATAACTGCTTTGATTTGGGAAAAGGGAGCGGGAGGAACGGAATCCTGAAGCTTCTTTAGCTCTCTTATTATTGCGGGTGGAAAAATATCAACCCTTGTAGAAGCCAATTGTCCGAGCTTAACAAAGGTGGAGCCCAGCTCCTCCAAAAACATCCTGAGCCGCGCCCCTTCGCTCGCAAACCTCGCCCTTTCCTCCAAACTCCCCCTACGAAATCGCCTCCCACCTATCCTTTCCGCGAGATAGCCGAAACCATGTCTTACCGCTATCTCGCCGATTTTGGCGATTCTTCCCAGATTCCTGAGCCTACGAAGTGGGCGAGGAAGGAACAATAGCCTATTCTCCGCTAAGCTTTCTCTCTATCTCAGCTAATTTAGCTTTCAGCTCCTCAATATCCCTCTTGCTGACCAATCCTAAACAGTTAAAGAACTTCTGCTTCTTATCCGCAAGCTCCTGCTCTATTTTTTCTCTTATTTCCCGTCCCTGAGTCTTGCTTTCCTTTAGCTTTTCGGTGAGCTTAGCCCTTAACTCCTTCCCCTGTTCCTTTAGTTCCTTACATCTTTGGGCGATGTGAGCGAGGATGCCGAAACCTAAATCCAAAATGCTTTCTTTAGCCCTCATATTATCAGACCTCCTTCATTGAGAATTATACAATCCAAAAGTGATTTTATCAATTCTCTGGGTTCATTGCCGGTGAGGTATGCTAATCATCAGAGATTGCCACGCCTTCCCGCCCTTTCGGACTCGCATCCATGGGTATAGATTTTTATATGCGCCATTTTTAAATCTGATTCGTCTTTTTTCATTTTTCAAAAACCTTTATCCATACCAGCAATGACTGTGAGTAGCCCGTCTTTTGGCGGGCGAACATAAATATTTTCCCCTTGAAATATCTTCTAACTTACTTTATCCTTGCAAAAAAGAAAGGAGGATAAAGCAAATGAATGTTCACCTTTCAATTCTTCTGATTTGCCTCGTCTCCCTAATCGCGCACGCTCTTCCTAAATTGGATGATTACAATGTCGTTTGGGATTCACCCTCCAGAGACGCGCTCGGCTCCATGCCTCTCGGCAACGGCGAAATAACTTTAAACCTCTGGGCTCAAGAGGACAGCGACCTCTTCTTCTATATTGGAAAATCAGATTCCTGGGACGAATACAATCGCCTTCTAAAAGTCGGCAAGGTGAGAATCTCCCTCACCCCCAATCCCTTCCGCAAGGGTGGTAAGTTTCGCCAAGAACTCGTCCTTCGCAATGGGGAAATCCTCATCCAAGCCACTCCCCCGAATTCCCAAAATCCCATTGAAATCCATATATGGGTGGATGCGAATAATCCCGTCATCAATGTAACAATTGATAGCAAACAGCCCACAACCGCAGATGTCTCTTTTGAACTCTGGAGAACCGAACCCACTCCCCTACCCTCCTTTGAGGTAAGCGATATATACAACGCCTGCCCCAATCCACCAGAAGTCATCATCAAACCAGATGAGATAATCAAAGACGAAAAGGAAGGCATCGGTTGGTATCACTTTAACAGGGAATCCCATGGACCCGAGCTCACGATGCGCTTCCAAGACCTCCTTGACGCCCCCTGGCACGACCCATTAATAAATCGTGTATTCGGCGCGTTCATAAAAGTTAGTGAAGGGAAGAGAATTAGCGATACGAAATTGAGGAGCGAGAAGAAAACCCATCACCTCATAAGCGTTTATGTCTTGAGCGAACAGCCCTCCAACCCCGAAAAATGGTTGAAGGATATAAAAGCCCTATCCAAAAAGATAGAATCCGTTGATTTTGAGAGCAGGAGGAAGAAGCATATCGCTTGGTGGGAGGCTTTTTGGAATAGAAGCTGGATTTTCATCTCCGATAGGGAGGTTTCAAGGGAAGGGAAAGTCATCCCCCAAAACTCCCATCAATTAAAGGTTGGGATAGACCAAGAAGGAGGAAGCAGATTTTCCGGTGAAATAGCTCGCCTATCCCTCTTGCGAGGCGCCCTGTCCGAAAAGGAAATCCTTGCCCTCTCTAAAAACAAGGAACAGAAGCTAAAAGGAGAAAATGTCATTGCCAGCTACTTTAAACCTTCACCTGGCGATGTTTTGGATGTAAACATAGATGAATTGGGCGCCCACACCTGGGAAGCGTTTATAAAAATTGACGAGAACGATAAGGGAGGAAGGATTATTGATAAAATCACTCCAGGTCAATCTGACGGTTTCCTCTTTGATACTTGGCCTGGAAAAAGCCTTCGGTTAATCGTTGGAGGGAGAACCGTTTCCGCGGAGAATGTCCTCCAGCCGGGAAAGTGGCATCATGTCGCTGTCGTCATAGCGCCTGATAAACTGCAGGTTTATCTTGATGGTCAATTGATTTCCGGGGATAGGAATTCCCCCGGGTTCGATGTGGCTCTGGGGTATACTCTTCAACGCTTCATAACTGCCTGCGCTGGAAGGGGAGCCTATCCAATCAAATTTAATGGCTCCCTTTTCGTCATGCCCTGGCCGGGTTGCTTTGGGGATGCGGATTATAGAAGATGGGGTCCAGGTTATTGGTGGCAAAATACTCGCCTGCCCTACATAAGCAACTGCGCAAGCGGGGATTTTGATATAATGATGGGTTTATTCAATATGTATGCTGGTGAGGTCTTTGAGGTCTGTAAGTACCGCACTAGGCGATATTTCGGCTTTGAGGGCGCCTACTATCCCGAGTGCATCTACCCCTGGGGCGCTGTCTTCATGGATACCTATGGCTGGGAGAAACCGGCTGCTGAGAGGGAGGACAAGCTCCAAAGCTCCCGCTGGCATAAATACGAATGGGTGGGAGGGCTTGAGTTAGTCAATATGATGCTTGATTATTACAAATACACGGAAGACGAGAAATTCCTCAAGGAGAAGGTCATACCCATCGCATACGAGATATTGATGTTCTTCAACAATTTCTACAAGACAGGTCCCGATGGCAAGCTTGTTATGGAGCCATCCCAGGCGCTTGAGACTTGGTGGGAATGCAGGAATCCGATGCCGGAAATCGCCGGTCTTCAGGCTGTAACAGCCCGCATTCTCTCGCTACCCGAAGGGGCACTCCCTCCCGATAAGCTCAATTTCTTCAGGGAATTTCAAAAGAAGATTCCTCCCCTACCCATTAGAGAGGTTGATGGGATAAAGATGCTCGCTCCAGCTGAGAGATATGATGTGAAGATGAATGTTGAGAATCCCGAGCTTTACGCTGTTTTCCCCTTCCGGCTGGTTTCATTTGAGAAGGAGAACAGAGAGCTTGGCATTCAGGCGCTTAACCATCGGCTTGACAGGGGAAATTTCGGCTGGCGGCAGGATGATATCTTTATGGCTTATCTTGGTTTGACAGAGGAAGCTAAGGAATATATTGTGGGAAGAGCGAGGTCAAAGAATCCCCAATGCAGATTTCCCGCCTTTTGGGGACCTAATTACGACTGGACGCCCGACCAAGACCATGGAGGTGTCTTGATGAGGGCTCTTCAAGCGATGCTTATGCAGACAGAGGGAAGAAAGATTTTCCTCTTTCCCGCTTGGCCGAAGGAATGGGATGTTCATTTCAAGCTCCACGCCCCCTATAGGACAACGGTGGAAGGGAAGTTCGTGGGAGGAAAGCTGATAGAACTCAAAGTCGAGCCAAAGGAAAGGCTAAAAGATGTGATTGTGGTTAAATGAGCAGTTAAAATTATTTTTGGTATGTGGGATTTTTGGAAGGCCTTATTTGCTCTATTTATTGCGATGGACGCAATTGGATTATTGCCCTTCTACCTCGCCCTGACTGTTGGTTTGAAGCAAGAAGAGAGAAGGAAGGTGGTATGGGAGGGCATATTGACGGCTTTTCTCATAAGCGCTCTTTTCGCCTTTCTTGGACAGCTTTTCTTTGAGATTCTCGGCTTGAATCTTGGGGATTTCATGATAGCGGGAGGGATTTTCCTCCTCTTGATTTCCATCCTCACATTCACCGAAACTCTGCAAACGCAAGAGATGAAAAGTCAGAATTTCTCCATCGTTCCCCTGGGCACTCCCCTCCTCGCCGGTCCCGCTGTCCTTACAACCACTATGATGCTCAGCAGCCTTTATGGATATGTTATAACCCTGAGCGCCTTGGCGGTTGTCTGTTTAATCAGCGCCCTTATACTTCTTTGGGGCGATTGGATTAAAGAGTTCTTGGGGGAAGGATTGATGAAGGGGATATCAAAAGTAGCAAGCCTTCTGCTCGCTAGTATCGCGATAATGCTGATTAGGAAGGGAATAGAGTTGATAATACACTCTTTCCGCTGAGTTTTAAATCACTAACTTGTTTTGATGTATAAACGAAACTCATTGGAAAATTCTTAAAAGTTCTCAACGAGTTTTGGGCAATCGGGAGCAGTTCCTATGTGGCTACATTAATTTCGCGACTAAACCCGCTAACTCAATTCTCTTCTTTCTTTTCTTCCTTTTCCTCTTCCTTCTCCTCCTCTTCTCCGGCGCTGGAGATAGCTTTCTTGAATTCCCTCAACCCCTGCCCTATCGCCTTGCCCAACTCTGGAAGGCGCTTCGCCCCGAAGAGGAGAATTATGAGAAGGAATATTAAAAGTAGTTCAGGAAGTCCTATTCTGCCGAACTCCATTTATTTCGCCTCCTTTTGCTCAAAATCAAGGTTCTCAGGCTTATCAGCGGGAGGGAGTTCGTTCTTTTCCTCTGGTTCTTCATTCATAAATTTCTCATAGGCTGTCTTGAACTCCCGCACCGCCTTTCCTATCGCCCTTCCTATTTGGGGAAGCTTGTGCGGTCCGAAGAATAGAAGGGCAAGAATTAGGATAAAAAGAAGCTCACTGAACCCTATGTCCACTTTGTCTCACTTATTCAATTTTAAGGTCTGGAAAGGAGGATGTCAAGTCTCCTCCATTGCAAGCCTACCCCTCTCTGTCATTGCACTCGTGAACGCTCACGCATTCGGGATTGTTAATTCCCTACACAGCGAGGCTGACCCCACTGTCATTGCGTGGAGCGAAGAGACGAAGCAATCTCATGAGATTGTCATGCCCCCTTTGGCGGGCTCGCAATGGCAATAGGTAACCTCTCCTCGGTGGACTCTCAATGACCGTCCAGGGGACTTCTTAAAGACGAGATTGCCACGGGCCCCCTGCGGGAGCCCGTGGCAAAGGAGGAAAATCGCTTCCTCTAATCAGCAATGACTTTGCAAGTCGCTAATTTATAAAGTCTTTCAATATCTTCTTTCCTTGCCATCCCTGCTCCCACAACCATTACATTCGCCGCACCGCAGGCATTCCCAAGACGAAGGCAATCCTCAAGGGAAAGTCCGTCAAGCAAGCCGCAGATGAAACCAGCGAGAAATGAATCCCCAGAACCGACTGCCGATACAAATGGGACATCCAAGCCGGGAGTATAGGTAATCCTTCCCTCAGCAAGCATTATCGCCCCCTCTTTCCCCATCGTCACCACGACGACCTCCGCCTTGTCCGAAAGCGCCCGCATAGCCTCCATAACATCGTCCTCGTCGTTCAAATCTCCCTCAATCAGATATTCCAACTCCCTTATATTCGGTTTCACCATAAATGGATGAGCCTCCAAGCCCAATCTCAGTAGCTCTCCGCTTGTATCAAGTATCGCCGGCACTCCAAAATCCTTAGCGAGCATCGTCAAGCGGGCGAATATATCGGGAGGCGTTCCCGGGGGCGCGCTCCCGCAGAAGACGAGAAAACTCGCTCCCGGCAAAAGCTCCTTCACCTTCTTCTCCAACCTCCTCGCCTCCCTTTCCCCCACCGGCGGTCCCCACTCGTTAACCTCCGTCTGCGTCTTATTAACCAAATCAACAATAGCTATGCAGAGACGCGATTCCCCCTTAACCCTGACGAAATCATGGGGAATTCCCTCCATTTTAAGATGATTCTCTATGAACCTTCCGTTATGACCGCCCACGAAACCGCTCGCCAAGCTTGGCTTCCCCAAAGTCTTGCAAACCCTCGCCACATTTATCCCCTTCCCTCCCGCTACCGATTTCATCTCCTGTGGTCTATGCACCCTGTCAAGGGTGAAGTTATTAACCACATAAGTTTTGTCAACCGCTGCGTTCAGTGTAATTGTTAAAACGAACTTCTCCATAATTCAACTCTATAATAAAATTCTATCAAAAATTTCTCACAAAGAAAGGAGAGACGAGGAATGAAAGGAAAATTCTTGCTTTTGCCTCTCCTGCTTTCCCTTTTCTCTTTCCCTTTTGAATACAAGGTCAGCTGGCTGGGAAATAGCTTCGGCGGAGGAGATAAATGGGTGCAGGATTTCATTGATGGAATGTTCGTTGCCCCTGATGGAACGGTCTATACCGCAAGCGTTTGGGATGAAGCCGGAAGGGAATTCGGGATTTATAAAGATGGAGATGTCATTGGAGCTTGTAGGGAAACCCACGGCTGGGGAACACTTGGAGGGTTCGCTGTAGCTGTGAATTCCAAATATATCTTCATCGCTCACTTGCAGGGCAACGAGGGAGGACATCTGCAAGGCAAGGAATATCCACCTAAAGGAAAATGTTGGATAGGCGTATCACGCTACAACAAGGATGGCACCTTGGCACCCTTCCAAGGTGGCGGAGGAAGATTTGGGGCAATGCTGATTCTCCACGAAGTCCCAGATGAAGAAGGAGATAAAGCCCAGATAAAGGGATTAGCGGTTGATGATAGATATCTTTACATAAGCGATAATTACGCAAATGAGATAAAGGTCTATGATGTTGAAACTATGAAGTTCATTCGTAGTTGGAAAGTGGAAAATCCTTATAGAATCGCGATTGATAATAAGGGCACTTTATGGGTAATAGAAAAGGGGCAGAAGGAAAGCAGGATACAGCGATATTCTCCCGAAGGGAAAGCCCTTCCCCAGAGCATAAAATTTAACAGCTCCGTCCTGCCTACCGCTCTCTGTATAGATAACAAGGGACGCCTTCTCGTTGGAGATGATGGGAAAGCACAGCAGATTTTAATCTATTCTGATTTGGAGAGGAAGCCAAAATTGGTTGGGACATTTGGGGAGAAGGGAGGGATTTATGGGGCTGGTGGGATTGTCTCTCCTCTGAGATTCGCGGGAATAAGGGGGATTGGGTTGGATGGAAAAGGAAACATCTATGTGGGTTGTCAACTTCCTGGTTGTGGTGCGGTATTGCGAGCTTTCACTCCAAACGGGAAATTGCTTTGGGAGCTTGTAGGCTTGGAGTTCGTTCACACAGCCGATGCCGACCCTACAACCGATGGGATAGATGTATATACCGCCACCAAGCATTATAAAATGGATTGGAATAAGACAGAACCAGGAAGCGAATGGAAATGGTATTCCCTAACCATTGACCCACTGCGCTATCCTAAAGACCCTCGGATAAACAATTTGGAAGCGCCATTGATTCGCTATATTAAAGGCAAGAAGTTCCTGATTATGAGGGGGATGTATGAACACATTCTCGTTATATATCGCTTCACTGGGGAGATAGCTGTCCCATCCGTTATGTTCTCAAGAGAACACCTGAGGGATAGGCTTTTCTTGGATGTCCCTCAACCTGCTAAAGGGCGATGGATATGGAGGGATATGAACGGCGATGGAAATTTCCAAGCCGATGAATTTTATGATGCTGATGGAGTGGAGGAACCGGAATTCTGGGCTTGGTGGGTAGATGAGGAGGGCGGAGTTTGGTACGGGCTTCAAGATGGGACTATCTATTACTTCCCTCTTCTCGGATTAGATAAATTTGGAAATCCCATATATAAAAGGGAATCGGCAAAAGTTTTCCATATGCCTTCTCCCCTCAACCACCTCCTTCGCATAGAATATCATCCAAAAGAAGATGTTATGTATCTTAGCGGTTATACAGTGGATAATCCAAAGACTGGCGATGAATGGGGGATAGTTGGTTCGGAGATTCTCGGGTTTGATGGATGGATGAAGGGGAACAGGAACCCGAGCGTGAGGTTTAAGCTCCCCTATGAGGGCGTGAAACGTTTTGTGAAAGCTTTTTGCACGGCGGGTGATTATCTCTTCGCGGTAGAGGGGTTTAGCGCCATCGTTCATATTTATGAGATAAGAAGCGGCAAGAAGGTTGGCGAGATAACCCCCAAGGAAAGCGGATGGGTGGACTTTCCCGATGCAATTAGAGCGATTAAGAGGGAAAATGGCGAATACATAGTATTCGTTGAGGAGGATTGGAAGAACAAAGTTTTCGTTTATCGTTTGAAACTACCATAAAGGAGATTGGCTTTTTATTTTTTGGTGTTGTAAAGACGCCTTTTTAACAAAGGTAACACTGCGTAGTATTTCTGGTCGTTCTATAATTTTGCCGTTGCGAGCCGCCCCCCCTTTCATTGTGAGGAGCGAAGAAACGAAGCACTCTCAAAAGAGATTGCCACGCCCACCTTCGGTGGGCTCGCAATGGCAGTTAAGGGTCAATCCTTGATTATCATCGTTCCCAAGCCCCTATCCGTGAATATCTCCATCAACAGGGAATGGGGCAATCTTCCATCTATTATATGAGCACTTCTTACTCCCTTAAGAAGCGCTATCTTGCAAGCCAACAGCTTCGGCTTCATCCCACCTCCCACCCTCTCTATTATTCCATCCAAATCCTCAAAATTTATAACCGATATCAAACTCCCCTCATCGTCTGCCCTTTCCAAAACGCCCCTCACATCCGTCAAAATCAGTAGCTTCTCGGCTTTAATCGCTCCTGCTATATGTCCAGCTGCCGTATCGGCGTTCACATTCAATCCCTTTCCTTCCTCATCCATCGCAATTGATGATATCACGGGAATATATGAATCATCCATTAGGACATCCAATATGTGAGGGTCCACCCTCTCTATCTCTCCCACTTCCCCCAACCCTTCCTTTCTTTTGGCTATGATAAAACCCGCGTCCTTTCCCGATATTCCCACAGCTTTCCCTCCAAGCTTCCAAAGCCTCGCCACTAAATCCTTATTCGTCTTTCCCGCCAACACCATCTCCGCTATCTCAAGCGATTCCACATCCGTTACCCTTTGCCCATCAACGAAAACTGGCTCTTTCCCAAATTTCTTCATCCACTCGCTTACCTCCTTTCCTCCCCCATGGACAAGGACAACTTTCATCCCCACATAATGAAGGAGGAGAACATCTCGCAATACCTCATCCCTCAGAGATGGGTCCTCCATAGCGGAACCGCCGTATTTTATCACAATCTTCTTCCCCCAAAAGCGTCTTATATAGGGAAGGGCTTCAATTAAGACCTCTGCTCTTTTCTTCAAATCCTCCATTTTTCCTCCTTATGTCGTGTATTCAGCGTTTATCTTCACATAATCATAGGATAAATCGCAAGTATAGACAATGGCGAATGAGTTCCCACGCTTCAAATCTATCTCCACCTCTATCTCCCGATTATTTTTCAGAAAATCTCGCAGTTCCTCCTTATTGAATTTTATAATCGCCCCACTTTCCGCTACCTTTTCTCCCGAGATGAAGATATCAACCGCTGGCGCCGTCTCAAAGGGAAAGTTTCCTATAGCGCATAGGATGCGACCCACATTGGGGTCGGCGCCGAAGAAGGCTGTCTTCACCAATGGGGAAACCGCTATCCTTCGCCCCACTCCCCTTGCCTCTTCTTCGCTTTTCGCTCCTCTCACCTTTATCAAAATTAGCTTTGTTGCACCCTCTCCATCCCTCGCTATCATCTTCGCCAAATCAACACAAGCTTCATTTAAAGCCCCTTGGAAGGTGAAAACGTCGTTCATCTCGCTCATCCCATTAGCTAAAACGAAGACGGAATCGTTCGTTGAGGTATCGCCATCCACACTTAAACAGTGAAAAGAGACATCTACCGCTTTTTTCAGGCATTCTTTAAGTTGATGGGATTGAAAATCCGCGTCAGTTAAGAGGAAGACGAGCATAGTAGCCATCTGGGGATGAATCATTCCCGCTCCTTTCCCCATTCCCAATAGGAAAGCTCTTCCGCCATCCAATTCCTTTTCCACGAGTTTGGGGAATGTATCGGTGGTCATAATCGCCTCCGCAAATTTGGGGAAGTTATCAGAGGATAATTGCCCTACCGCTCTCTTTATTCCCTCCCTGATTCTCTCCATTGGAAGCCTTTCCCCTATAACCCCAGTTGATGCTACCAAAACCTCCTCTTCCTTTATTCCCAGGTTTCTCGCTACCTCGGCACACATCTCCTCCGCGTCGGAGATTCCTTCCTCACCCGTGCCCGCATTAGCATTTCCCGAGTTGACAACTATCGCTCTAACTTTTTTGCCCATTTTCCCTTGCGAAACTATGACGGGAGCCGATTTAAATGCATTAGTCGTGAACACCCCCGCCCAATTAGCAGGCTTTTCCGTATAGATGATGCCCAAATCGGGCTTTCCCTTCTTCAAACCGCAATTCACTCCTGAGAACAAGAAACCCTTCGGAGGCATAGTAAGAAGAATTATAAATCCGAGTAAAAGATATGGAAATTCAAATTTTAATCTGGAAGAGCGAGCCAGGGATAAGCTATGACGGTGAAAACAGGAGTGTAATCAAAGTAATCGTAGGCAAAGGGCTTGTCCTCGAACTCCGACAAATATTTCCTCCAATCCTCCTTCTTGAACCTATGTATTGCAATTAAATGAGCGTAATCATAAGCTCGCTGGGGGCTTTTCTCATAATATCTCCACCACTTCTCCCTTTCCAAGACATTCCACAAATTATAAACATCCTCCTTCGTAAGCCACCAAAGGGGAACAAAGGAAAACCAAGTATACATCGTGTAATCCCAGGGTATCTCAATCTTTATTTTGAAGCTGTCCCACTTTATCTCCGAAACGATTTCTTCTTCCTTGTATTCTTTTCTATGTCTATAAAGCTCCATCGCCCGGAAAGCAAAGGAGGCTCTCGCGAAGAACTCATCCGCTAAATCCTTTCTTCCCGCCATATTGAAAATGTGGTATAAGCTTGCATAGGCGAGATAACCGCCAACGGTTGATTCAACTATTATATGAAGGTAATCGGGACCGGGGAAAGCATAGGCGCTTCCCGTCCAATCGTAGGCGGGAGGCAAGCTTTCCCTTAATTGGATGGCTTTGTCAAGTATTTGGGAGATGTATTTCCTATCCACGAGCTGGGCGTAAGCAGCGGTGGGATATAGGAGAGTGGAAGTTATCTCGGGGTAGTCAACTTGGGGAATTGAGGGTGGTGGCTCTGGAAACCAATGAATTCCAGACTTATCATCCCTCTCCAACCTTCCCCACCAATAATCCAAGCATTTTCTCACAGCCTCTGCCACATTATCTTTAAGAGGTGAGGAAAGTATGGGATAAAGTTGGATGAGTGCGGAAGTGGTGAGCCCATCATAGAAGGGACGCCCACGGGAAAAGGAGAATGTTCCATCGGGATTTTGATGTCTCAAAATCTCCTTTAAATGTTTCTCAACGATTTCCTGCTTCTCCCTCTGGAGGGGAGGAAATTTCACAGTGAGCGAATTGATATTCGCTGGGATGGGAAGATAAATCCTTGCCCCTTCACCATCTATATAGCCCACATCGCCGAGCAAGGAGGAAATAGTAAAGGAGGGTTTAGCTAACTCGCTTATAGTGGGAGGGATGGGAAGGATTTTGAGTGGATTAACAGAGAATTCTCCTTTCTCTTTTTTGAACTTGATGTGATATTGAACAAAGGCGCCCTTGCCGTCTTTACCGAACTTAGTTTCAATTGTTTCGGGAGCTGAGAAGCAAGAACGCCAGAGCTTCTCAACCAATTCCTTCTTTATCGTTTTGTAATCCGATGGCAGAACGGCGTAATATAGAGGCGGAAGTGTATACTTCCTGCCGGGCGAAAGGGAATTGGAGAAGGATACGCGGATTTCCCATTCGTTCTTGAAGATTGATAAAGGGTGATGAGTGAAGAGAAAAAGATAGGTGACAGGCTCGGATGGATGGAAGGCTATATAGCCATTCTTCAATTTACTTCCCGGAGCTAAAATATAACCTTCTTTAATCTCTTTGATTTCTCCATCTGAAAGTATCCAGTTGGAGGGGGCGGTTAGCTCAGCCCAAGGGTAGCCGGTGAGAACATATTGGATATGGAGATTTCTTTTCGGTTCTATCTCCGCCCAAAAGCGAAGATAGGGATAGCCAATCCAAATCTCGCAGAATGTCCTCGCATTGAAATCAGGGGTTGAAGCGCTCTTCGCAACGATAATATGATTCTCATCAGCCTCTATTATCTCGGTACCATCTTTTGGGTCGGGGAAAAGAGAATAGAGATATTGGTCATCTATAAGGAGAGTGAGGAAGCCGGCGTAGAGAGATTTGCCGAAAGCGTCGTCTCCTCGTTGAGGGAGGATAGCGAAGACCTTAAATCCCCTTTCCACATATACCGCGTAGTGGATGTTCCAGATATATCCCTCCCTTTGGGAGATAACCTGGGAGAATCTGCCGAGCTTCTGCTCGGGTAAGGATAGGAAGGGAAATAAAGATAAGAGAAGAATCGTTAACAATTTCCTCTTTATCATCTCAATCAGCTCCTCATTTTTAATTCAATCTAATCTTACACTACAGAGGAAAAAATAAAAAAGGGAATATTTAAGAAAAATTGACCTTTCAAATGAAAAGTAGGTACAACAGTCTCTACATATTTTTGTCTTTGGAAGCCCACCGAAGGTGGGCGTGGCAATCTCTGTTGAGATTGCTTCATCTATTCGCACCTCGCAATGACAGAGAGGATTAGTATCACAATGACGAAAAGAGCGGTATCACTACAGAACTTTAAAGTTAAGAAAATCTATTGCCTTTCTTGAAAACTCTCTAACGAAACTCCCAAATTCATGAGAATGACCTCTAAAATCCTCCTTTTCTTACTCATATTCTCCTTCGTATCGGGAGCGGAGATGTTCAATTGGTTCAAAATAAATCCTCCCTTTCCCCTCGGATATCGTACCAATCCCCCCACATTGTCTAGTGGATAAACCCTTCCTTTATACCAATCGGGGAGCTCCCTTATTATCCTCACATTATCAATACCAACCAGGGGCATATCTTGATGCTTCCTCACGCTTCTAACTATGAACGATATGCTTTCCTTCGCCTCTTTTCCATCCAAATTTATCAATTTCGGCGCCATCGCATCGGGAAGCTCTGTCATCAAGACCCTTTTCCCATCCATTTGAATCTCCAAATCCTTTATCGTGTCGTAATAGGCATTATTCCAGATTTCAATGCTCTTAATCTTCGCCGGCACAGGTAATCGGAAAATGAAGGGAGGCGAGCCCTCGGGATTCCAATCCCCATACCAAATCTGATAGATATAGCGCCAGAAATCATGCCCCGTCATCCCATTCACCAAATTGAAGGGGTCATGGTCGTCCTTCGTTGGACGATACGGTCCCTCGGGCTGATTGGGAAGCCTACAGAAGGGCGCTATATCCTCACCATCAACACAATAAGTATAGACATTTTGCGAGAGCCATTTGTCTCCGAACATTATTTCCTCATCCGTATACTGAAGGACATCGCAATTGCCCAACCCCTCGTTCAATGGGTCCCTGTTCAGGGAAACCCTCTCCAAGCGAAACTCCCTTATAAGATGCTTCGTTCCAAGCAGTTTGTTGAAATCCTCCATACCATCGGGAGCCAATCCCCAAAGCATTATCCAACCGCCCTTATTAACGAAATCCTCAACTTTCCCTTTATTGGCAAGGAGCTCTCCTATCCTGCTCTTATCAGCTTCAACGATAAGAACAGCCGAAGCCTGCGAGAGCGCTTCACTCAGGCTTTTGACCTCCTCTATTCTATATCCATTTGATTTCAGGAAATTCAATTTTTCCTGCGAGACATAAGCGAGAAGCCTTTTCTCCGGCGGTTGATATGAATCAGCGTATTTCAAGAGATTTGCAAAGAGGAGTTGAGCGGAGGGTTCCATATCCAACTTTTCCCCGATTTTGAGCTGAGATGCTAATAATACTCCCTTTCCGAGCTTTATTTCAAGGAGACTCGCGAAATCCAATCCCGGACCGCATACCACCAGAGAGCGCGCCCCTCCCGCCGGCTTCTCCCAAACATACTCCGCTGTGGGAGAATCCCCCGCCCAACAGGAGAAATCCTCCTGTCCCAAATTGGAAAATATCTGAGAAAAGACACCGAGGGGGAAATTATAGCTCGCTTCATGCTGAGTCGGCTTCAAATTCAGCGAGCCAATCACTTTGATTGGATTCGTCTGCTCAAGACAAATTATCCTTGCTCCTTTCGCCACCAAGCTGGAGAGAAAATCGGAATTCGCCATGTCTGAGGATAGGGAATTTGGAGATATTATCAAGATGGCAGGGAAGTTTCTAACCTCTTCAAGCGAGCCAATCGGCTTGGGAGAAATCCCCCACTTTTTCAAAAAATCAATCAGCTTGTTATCAATGGGGAAGACATAGATAGGATGTTTAATAGAGATTCCCTTAATAGGAGGAAAGATGGAAAATATCTTGACATCTTGAAACCCTTTTTCCCCTTCCTGGCTGACGCTCAGGGTCAATTTTGCGATTGTTTTCTTATCCACTTTCGGCAAGCCAAACGATATCTTCATCTCCTTGCCGAAACCCGGCTCTATATGCAAGGTTTTCTCTTCGCCAGCGATTTTCTTCTCCCCTATTTGAACCTGCCAGGAAAACCTTATCGGCTTTGAAGAAAGCGTATCATTGAAAACCTTGACTGTTCTTAACACCTTATCTCCGGAGAAGAATCTCCAATTCTGCTCTCTTACGAAAGCAGCCAAGGGCGAGAGAGTCCTCCAGCATTCGGGGAAATCATCCATCCCCATCCAAGGGCAGAGGATGGCTACATCGTTCCAGCGATACGCCTCCAGCAACAAATTCACGAATTTAGCATAGGCTCGCTTGGCAAAATACCGCCCCTCAAAGACCTTATCCCCGCCTATCCAGGCGTGGTCGGCGTTCTTGCCGGAGAAAAATGTCATCTCCCCCATCGCCAATGGTCTTTGCCTATCCCAATTCCAACCCATCTCCTCCACATACTTATCGAATTTTAGCTCATAGGCTCCCTCAGGATATTCATCCCACTGTGCTTCAGGATAATGGAGGCAATTTATATCGGCGCTCTGGTCCCTCAAAGCACCGCTTCCATCAAGAAAGCAGGGGCGTGTGGGGTCGTAGGTCTTCGCCACCTCAATCAACCTCTTGAGCTCACTCTCCACTTTATCCATTATATGCCTATAGGCAAGACGCCCATTTATGAAGCCTATCTCGTTTTCAAGGCTATAGAAGAATATGGAAGGATGATTGCGATAGGCAAGGACTACCTGCTGAATATGCTCGCGGAAGTTCTCCCATACCAGGGGATTTGATAGGTCGTAGTTTATGAACATCCCATCTATCATCGTTGATAGGCGTCCAGGAATGCCATGAGCGTCCGTCCAATCAAGCTGAAACCTGCGAGGACCGAAGAAACGCCTCAATCTGAGGTCCTCGCTGAATCTCTCAAACCTATTGTTCCCCTTCCTGAAATGCTCAAGCATCTCCTCCGGCGTCCTCCCTTTCAAACCATCCAGTAGATTCCAAAAATTGTATCGGATACCGTTAACCCTGATATATATGCCATCAATAGTTATTTCCCGGAAACCGAAAGTCGTCTCAGTTTCATCAATTAGATTTCCATCTGCTAACAATCTCATCCGAAAACGATAGAGATTGGCTGGGTCATCGCCGGGAACCCATAACCTCGCATCCTTCCATTCAGCTGCGACTTGACATTCGACAGAACCATTAGGGGGAATCTCAATGTTTTGAACAGGGAATTTCTTCTCTATTTCTTTCGTTTTATCAAAGACCGCCTCCGATTCAAGGGAAACTCTCTTAGGGATTTCCGCATTGCTCTTCAGCCTCAATTCTACTGTTATTTGTCCATCTTTAACGCTTGTCTTTATGAACACATCATCCACATAAACCTCTCCCGCGACGATGAGGGAAACGGGGTCAGTGATTCCGCATTCCGTCCCATCCGCATCTCCCTTTGTGGAAGGATAAATTGGGGCGACGAAACGGATGTGCCCGAAGTTCTGAATGGGAACATTTCTCATCCTATTTAGGGATGACTTGTGGAATTGGGAATCAATGGCATACCAAGCGTCCTTTATCCCTATCAATATCTCGTTTATCTCTCCAGGTCTAACTGCCTTCGTTACGTCTATTTTCCATGGAACGCGAGTGCTCTTATGCCAACCGATGAAGACGCCGTTCACTATCACAGAGGCTATCCAGTTAGTCCCAGAGAAATCTAAAATGAAGCTCTTTCCCGATAGTTCCTTCGGTATCTCCACCCTACAGCGATACCAAACCCTATGCGCCATATTCAAGGGGGGAAGGGAATGGAGATTGGAAGGGACATTGATGCCACGCCAATGGGGTTGAGGTGGAAGTTCCCGCAGAGGCTCATAAGTGCCTCTATCCATATCCAAATCGTCGTATCGGCAAACCTGCCACAATCCGTTGAGAGACAGTTCACCCCTTTTCCCTTCTTTTATTCTAGACAAAATCTCGTTGGAGAAGCGAAAGATATTGTCCATCGCTTTGACATCCAATTCGCCGCTCGGCTCCTCGCCCGGCTTCAAATTCCCATCGGGAACCCAATCTCCCTTGACGAATGCTATCGCATCTATGGCAAGAAGAAAGCGTCCATCGGGACCGGGATTATTGGCAATTATCGTCAATTTATGATTGCCATGGGAAAGGAAAACCTCCCCTACCTTCAACCAAGCTACCTCGTACCAAGGACCCAACTCGGTCAAATTAGTCGTCAGCTCATCCGATTTTATCTCTCGCTTCTCTCCCTCGTCTATTTGCCAAACGATAGGAGCCCTGACGAATTCATAGCCAAGCCTAATCCAAAAATAGTAATTCCCTTCTTCTTCAATATGAAAGTTATAGACGAGACGCAGACCATTTCCCAACTTACCAGCCAATACATCCTCTTTGCTCAGTGTTTTCACAAGCCAAGCTCCCTCGCTCAAGACCTCATTGACTTTAGCAACATCAAACTGCTGATTCGCCTCGCTAGGCTTCTCCCCCTCAAGCCAAACGAAAACCTGCGGATGGGCGGAAAGGGCTAAAGCAAGGAAAAGGAAAATAGCAATTTTCTTGAAATATGACACTCTTGGCACCTCCGCTAAAATTTTACCAGTTGATAAGGATTCTAAACAAGTATAAAATCTACCCTATGACGCCAAGGAAGAGAGTTATTTCCGCTTTCAAGGGCACTCCCGATAGAACACCAATCTTTGAAAGGGAGGTCAAGTCTCCCAGCGTGAGAGAGATTTTAGGGAAGCCTTCAGCTGTTGACGACTTCCCCTATAGGATGGAATTCCTTGAGGCAGGCGATTGGGATGGGTTGATTGAAGAGATGGCTGAGGATGCGATTAATGTGGCGGAGATTTGCGGTTTTGATATGGTCAGGCTCGGCTTGAACATACCCAAAGATTATGAGCGCCCCAAGAGAATCGGGAATTACCTCTGGGAAGTGGAAGGCGGTTTCATAAAATATTGTCCCGAATCGGACATGGATACCTTCATTCCGAAGATAAAAAGGGAGAACGAGGAAGAGGAGATGAGAAAATGGCTCCTGGAGGGGGAATTTCAACCGCCGAAGTTCAGAGATGACCAATTTGAGTTCTTCCGCAGAGCGAAGAGAAAGATGAAGGAAAGGGGATTAAATTTAGCCATCATGTGTTCGCTCTATACATTTCCCGTCGCCGTCCTCCCAACTTATATGCTGGCATGGTTCATAACCGAGCCAAAGCTTTTAGCGGAATATTATAGAAGGCAAGCCTTATGGGCGATGGAATTGGGCAAGAGATTGATAGAGGAAGGGGCTGATGTGATTGGGATAGGCGGCGATTTGGCGAGCGATAAAGGTCCCTTGATTTCCCCTTCCTGCTATAGAGAAGTCCTCCTTCCCGCCGTGCGGATGCTTTCCGACTACCTCCATTCTCTGGGAGCGCTTGTCATTCACGCCTCGGATGGCAATCTCTGGCCCATAATTGACGACTTCCTCTTGGGAGCGGGAGTTGACGGCTATGAGGAGATAGACAAGGCGGCGGGAATGGAGATACCACTCTTGAGGGAAAGGTTCGGAGATAGGATAACATTAGTGGGAAATGTTGATTGCAGATGGCTCTTGACTCTGGGAACGCCAAAGGAGGTAAAAGAAGCAGTGAAGAGATGTTTGGATGAAGGTGGAGGGAAAAGGCATATATTGATGACAAGCAATGTTATCCATAGAGGAGTTAAGCCCGAGAACTTCTTAGCTTACTTAGAGGCTTACAAGGAATACTACGACCTTTGAGGCTTTAATATTACCTTGAGGAGGAAAAGGGAAAATCTTTTAAACTGGCTCCTCCGCCTCTCAATTACGCTAGAGAGAAAAAACCCTATTTTTCCTTAAATCTTCATATAAAAATCTCTTATATCGCAAGGTTCACTTCAGTTGCCGAACAGTCTGAAGCCTCTTGTTCCCACAAAGGCATCTATTAGAAGCCAGAAACCGAGCATTAGAAAGTCGCCCATTATGAAACCAAGGAAGAA
This sequence comes from bacterium, assembly GCA_014360495.1. Taxonomy (NCBI): domain Bacteria; species bacterium. The sequence goes on along the minus strand of JACIXR010000004.1, from coordinate 139,660 downwards.
AAGCCTTGCCCTCCTGTAAAGCTTCAACCCACCCACTTTTGTGATAACATAATTGAAAAAGGAGCCAAGGAAGAGGGAGAACCACATATAATTAGTCGCCCAAATCGTGCTCGTTACATAACCGATGGGGTGGAATCTCCACCACAAAAATCGCCAACGCATTGAGAAGAGAAATATGGTGAATGCGAAGGAGAAAACCATCATCAATACCCTTATAGGCAATATCTTCTCAGGATGGTCTGTCACGGAGACGAGCTCCATAAATGGTCTCTGCCCCACATGAACGAAGCGATAATCACATAGGGAAACCCCTCCACCCTTTGTGTGAACAATGTAAATAACATAGAAATACGCGATTCCCATAGCTAAGAGCATCGCTACTGGGAAGATATAAAACAACCCCTTGTTAGAGAGCCTTGCCTCTTGAGTTATCTTAAATGATTCAAAACTCTGGGGACCAACTGGTCCCTTGAAATTCCAGATAAAATAGGGGAGCGATAGTAGGACAAGCCATTCCCTTATCCTCAATATTCGCCCTCCTTCAAGGGCGAATATCAGATAATTTGGACCGCTCTGCGCCGCCCATAGAAAGTTCACCCCACCCTCAGCCATGAGCCTACTCACGCCAAGGGCAAACAAAATAGACAAGAAGAAGATTGTGAAGGAAAGCCAGAGGGACATACCAGCGAAAATCCCCCATATCACCAGCACAACGAATCCCAGAATTCCACCTATGAAAGATAGACGATAAAGCGGAGCCTCAGGGTCGTCTCTTGTTCTTTTAAACGCAATCCCCCACATCTCCCTTATATGCCTTCTCGCTCCCCAGAGACCCATCCCCACGAGGGCGAGCATTGAACCCACCTCCTGTGCCTCAATATAGGGGAAGGAAGTCCCTCGTAAGCTCCTATCCTCCCAACCGGGCGTCCAACCCATCGCCGAGCCGAAGACACAGGAGAGCTTATATAGCAAGAAGAAAAACCAAATGCTGAAAGGGACATCCCTGCTCGTTAAAAAGGCGAAGCCAATGAGACAAAAATAAATACAGATGAAAAAGGGATTGATTGCATTCCAAGGGCGAGAGGAAAAATAGATGCCTATGTTAATATCTCGTAAAGGGATTGAGGGAATGAAGGGAAAGCGATAGCTGAGACCGTTTAGAAGATGGACGCTGACAGGAACAGCCGTGCCGAGCCAAAAGAGCTTGTCCTTGAAGATGTTCCTCGCCTGGCTCGTAATCTCCAAGGGAAGCTGAACTAGAGGGAAAGTTAGCTTTTCGTTTTCTATCCAGTGCTTATGAAGGATGAAGGAAAGACAAAAGAGGGTGAAGTAAAATGCCATCACCATTGGGGCAAAGGCTAAGAAGGGACGAGCCCATTCTCCCCAGGGAATATGCTCTCCTGGAGGCAATCCCTCATAGAACCATTTTATCTTGCTTTTATCCAATGGAGTCCACCAATGCGGAATGTACTTCGTAAGGGGAAGCCACTTGTTCTCAGGGGTTCCGAAATAGAATGGACCTGTGACGACCGATGGAAGCCATTGGGCGAATTGGCAGGAGGGGAGAACGGCGATTAAGAGGAGCACGGCGTAAAGGAAAAGCAGATGCGTTCGGGAAATCTCCCTTCGCCGAACACGAAGCAAAAGGGGATTCAAGATGAATACCAAGAAGAAAAGGATGATAAGGGGACCGGGAGGTGGAGTGATAGAGCCTATTTGCGTCCCCCAGATGACGATTTCAATATAGGGGGTCATCAACGCAAGTATTATTACGCCTAATATTACGAAGAGATAGATAGCCATTTTTAAATTGAAAGTAAAAAGTTTTAACTGATAATAAGTTTATAGTTGTGGGATTGTTTTGTAAAAGAGAAAATTGAAACAGTTAAGGGCACACGATAATTTCAAAGACCTGTATAACTTGTCTTAATAACCAAGGCATTTTAGGTAAAGATGCTCAGCCGAGCAAGGTGGATTATCCTCACTTTTATCATCAAGAGATTTCCTTCCGAAATCCCGGCAATAAGTTCCTTCCCGTCTCACCAGTCCTCCTTAGATGTAGCAGGAATCTATCCCTCTAATTGCAAGGCTTCCCGAAGGTAAGGCTACTTACTGTCATTGCTGGCATGGGTAAAGGTTTTTGAAAAAGGCGGATTTCAAATAACGAAAAACAAAATGTTTCATATAAAAATCTATATCCAAAGAAGCGAGTCCGACAAAGGAGGACCTGGCAATTTCATTCCTTCTCTATGATTAAATACGAGATTGCCACGCCTTCTGCTCCGCAGAAGGCTCGCAATGACAATGGAGCTCTTATCCCGCTACGGAAGGAATTGTCGCTAAAACCTATACCCATAGATGCGAGGGCTCCAAAAGGGAGCCCGTGGCAATCCCAAGAGAGGAAGCATATCCGACATCCTTTCCTTTAAAATTGCCTTGACAAACTTAAGAGTTATCTGATAATTTCTCATTAGAAGGGAGGTGATTAATATGAAAGGACCGCTGCCGCTGGATATGCAGGGACCCTATCCTTTGGACTGGGTGGACTACTTCGTCTCCGACGCCCAGAAGCCGGGAGCATTCATCCTCTCCCAGGATGGTAAGGTCCATCAGGTCGTCGGTAGAGCCGATTCATCCTTAGGCACAGCGATAAAGGAAAGTGCTAAAAAGGGAAACTATTCCTTCTTCTGGTTCAAATATACGGAAACTCCCGAGGAAGCCTTCTACACTGAATGCCACTGGTGGCACCTCTTCAATCCGCCTCATTCCCCCAACCATCCTACTCCTCCCGCAGGAACGGACTGGAAGTGTCCCGAATGCACTTCCTAACGAGTTAGCTTCACCATCCCTCCTATCGGCACTGAAGCGCTGAACAAGTTTTCATGTGAGGAAAGGTTGCTCTGTTTTATCTCCTCTAAATATTCGTTGTAAACAACCAACTTTTTAAATTTCTCCATTCCCTTAAGAGGGAAGGAAAGTGTGTCTCGTTCAGTGCAGTTGAAGATGTAAAGCTCTTCACAATCATCAGAGATTGTGATGGGAGGGACGGCTTCCTGCCCAATATAGAGAAAACTCTCCTTCCCCTCAATGATGTTGATGGGAAAAGAAGGAAGAGCAGTTAACGGGCGGAAGTTGCCCTTTAGCAAAGCATCTTTGTGCTTTTTATAGAAGGAGAGATAAGCGGACAGGATTCGCAGATGGGATTGAGGAAGGGAGGGAAGGTCTAAGGAGAAAGCAGGAACTCCTCCCATTATCATCGTAGCGCAGTGCTTCGCCACCTCTTCTGGAGGACATTTGGCGCTCCACATCGTTGGGTCAGTTTTAACCACAACCCCTTTGGCGAAGGCTCTCACATAAACCCCGAGCCGCCGATTGTCATCGTAGTTATGGGGAGTATCGGTCGTCTCCTGCACATTCAAGAACCTCTTCGTGTTCAAATTTCCGTGAAATATCCTGTATTCTATAACCGCATCCGGACGGATTGAGGTTGCGGTCTTGTAAAGCCTCTCCAAACAAGCCGTCGCTCCTTCTCCGATGGTGTGATAAATATGTTCGTGTTGGGCGGAACATTCCCAAGGAAGGGAATCCACGAAATCCACCCATACCCCATCCACTCCGAGCTCCTCAAAGAAATATCGGACAATTTCCTCTATCCTCTTTATCGTTAGGGGATTTTGAGGGCATAAATTGATGTTGTCAATTAGCTTTCCTCCCTCTAAAACCTTGCATCTCGCTTCTTTCAAGCCCTTTTTATATGTCTCGCTCTCCGAACCCAGCCAGAAAGGAGCAAACCAAACCTCAACTTTGAGACCGAGTTCCCTCTGCATTCGCTTAATCAATCCCTTGAAATCAGGGAATTTGCTGGCGCAGGGGATGTAATCGCCGTATCTTCCATCTATCCAGCTCCATTCACCGCTTCTCTCGGTATTCCAGCCGGCATCAATCAAAAAAGTCCCTATGCCGACCTCTCTCGCTATCTTTGCGTTCTCCCATATTATCTTTTCATTTATATTATCCTCATAGGGATACCACGAGCAGTAAACGGGCTCATAAGCCCAATCGGGGATGGGGTTGGGATTATAGCCTGAGAAATCATCAACGAAAGTCGCATAATCCTTCGCTACATCAAACCAATTGCGAGGATCAATGGAGACATAAATCGCATCCTTGAGCTCCTTTACGGTTAGCTTAGTGCTTTGGAGAAAGAGCTTTTTCCCCTCAATATGATAGAGCCCCTCACCTGAAAAGCGGAGATAACCGTGGATTTGGCTTTCATAGACTTGGTCTGCAAAGCCAATTGTCAGCTTATTCTGCCCATCCCTTCGGAGAAGCATTAAGCAGGGAATTCCCCTGTTTCCCGCTGTTGTGTGGTTCACCTCCCAGGGAAGACCGGGGGTGAACCAATCGGAAAACGGATAGACTCTATGGATTTCAGAGATGGGAGCATCGCAGGTGAACCCATAGGAGTTGACTGTGAAGGTAGATTCATCGCTCCGAGAAAGAGAGAAAGAGATTATCGCTCTCCCTTCGCTTTTCTCTATCTCCGCTTTCAGAAGATAATCACCCGCCCTATAGAGATTTGGGCTTATTTCCTTCCATTCAGCAGCATTAGGCGAGAGGTCGAAGAAAAGCTTCAGGACTAAGTCCACGGCGATGGCAACCTGAATTTCGCTCATAATTAATCCCTCCTTATTTTAATCAAGTAAAAAATATAATAGATTTAAAAATCATTGTAGTAGAAATACACGGAGGAAATCAAGCCCGCCCTTATCAATCCTTTGCGAATTTCGGAAGGGTGTTTACGACTTTATTTTTCAAAGCCAGGAGCTCCGGCGATAGCTGGTTTAATAGCATCAATTCTTCAGGGGCAGGATTCTTGAAGGGTTCAGATTCCACCCATATCCTCTTCTCTCGGCTTGCTCTTCCCCATCGCCAAAACACGCACATCCATTAAATATGCCTTCCCATTATAAAGGATTACCTTTCTGAAACCCTTTATAGCAGTCATCATATACTTGGAAGGAAGCAACAATGTCTACACTCTGGCTTCGCCTTCCCTGCGCAAAGGAAAATTCTCGTAGAAAGTCTCCCAACCCAGGGGATTTCGCAAACAGCCCACCAATCACAGCAATTCGCTGGGGCTTGGAAATTTGCTTTTTCAACTCTGACTTGTGAATGTAACTTGCCATTGGGAGGTCAAATGAGAAACCGTAGAGCCTATCCTCATAATGTCCCGCCCCCACATATTCACACCTTGCTTTGGGATTCGTTAAGCTCGCCAAACTTTTATAGATGAAAGCGCCCCAAAGCAAAAGAAAGAAAATAACCACAACGATAATCAGCCCTCTCACCCTGATAAAGCCGTTTCTCCACATTTTATAAACCACCTCACTTTAAAGCTTTATATTATCAAAACTGCAGGAATAAACCGTATGTGGTGAAAGGAATAGCTCGTAGATGAAGCTAACCTCCTTGGCACTTGGCGAAATAGGCTTAGCGAAATAGAAAACCTCTTCAAAAGCTTGCACTTTCCTTCCCAGCTTGGGTTCTATGCCGGAAATTATCACCTCTTCCCTGCTAAAGAATCTTCCACTTGCTGTTCCCTTCTCATCTCGCCATTCCCCAAAATCCCTTTTATATGAAAGCTTTTTACTCCTTTCAACTCACTTCCAATTTCCAGAAAAGCCGAATCTTCAGTTCTTCTCCAATTGCAAATATGGATTTTAAAGATTCACTTTTTGAAAATCAACTTTCCGAAAAGGGAGGCGTCTTTTCCTCCGCAAATGCCTCCCGCCCATTCAAGCCACCCCCTAAAGCCTTCGCCGTCGTTCTCATTTATCGTGAAAGCCCATCCTATTTCCTTGCCTGGCTCCACTTTATCAATGCCAATTGCTTTAAAAGGTATGGATAGCTGATAAATAGTGAGATTCCCACTCCTATTTATCCTACAGCTCCCTGAACTAACATTCCCTTCTTTGGGTTCCCACTGATATATGATATCTCCCTCCTTCACCTTCGCTAAGCCAAACTCATATACTCCCCTATATTCAGGTTCCCTCGCCACTCCCATCGGACGAAAAGCAATCTGAATGCAATCTGCCTCCCAAATATCCTTCCCCGAATAGGGTTGATGAAAAACATCGTCTTGAACCTCACAGAGAAAATAGAAATTCTCCTCATCCCAAGCAACCCAAGCTCTCCCCATTATATCTTCCTCTCCTCGCCAATCCTTTATTTTCACTCCCTCTCCGCTAATCGTCAATGGCTGAAATTGTTTCAAATCGCTAAAATCTTCAGAGGTCGGTTTGAAATAAGGGCATTCAGCAAGGGGAGAAGGTGGGAGGACTTTGACCTTCAACTCGGTTGATTGCTCCCCTAAATAAGCTTTTATCTTCGCCTCGCCTGCGGGGAAATCGGAGGGAACGAAAATCTTTGCCAAGCAAATTATCTCCTCTCCCGCTGGCAGATTCACCTCCCAGCTCTCAGATGGTTCACACTCCCATCCCTTAGGCAGGATAAGGAAGAGGCGAGCCGAACGATGTTGGGAAGAATTATTTTTAAGCGAGATTCTCAGATAAGACTCCTCTCCCGCCCTTAAATCCCGGGCTGAGAGATTGATTGAATACTTCGGCAAAACGGTTATGGATGAGACGATTTCTATCATCTGATTATCTCCCAGCGACAATTTTCCCCTTATGGGCACAATCTCAGCTGATGAAACCTCGGGAGCCGTTTTGGAAATTAAGAGCTTGCTTTCCCTCTTTCCATCAATTTGAATCGGGAATCTCTCCCCTTCCAGTTCCAGATGTAATCGCAAAGGCTTGCTCGCCCTTGCCTTGAAAACTATATCGTATCTCTCTCCCTCTGCCACAACGGGCTTATCTAACTCCAAATCCCAATGCAAATCGTTCGCGATGATGGATTTGTAAATGGAGGTTAGGGAAACCTTCTCCCTCTCTTTGAGCGGCTTGAATTCCAAGACCTTCACCGAGAAGGGAGGAAGAGAAAGGCTTATTCGGTTGGGCTTGCTGGGAATGGGAAAGGGCTTCTTCCCCTCGGGCATTATCTCGCTCACAAGAGCCCTTGCGCCTCCCAGTAATTCCTTAGGATAGGCAAAGGAAAACACACGCTCCTTATCGCTGACATTCACAATCAAAGCGCCGACCGTTCCATCAGAGCCCTTCCAATATGTCCCCATAACGGAGGGAAGCTGAGCAGTTAAAGTTCCCCCACCCCACATAAACCATTTACCCTCAACCATTGGGACTTCGTTTAGGGGCTTTATCTCGCCCAGGAGCTCACCATAGATTATGTATTTAAGCGAAGCCATTCTATACTTACCAAGCATCTTCAAGAACTTCGCTTTATCTATATGCTCGGGCGAGAGGAGTTCAAATCCCATCCAACCCAGCTGGCATCCCCAGATGAAATCCCTTCCTTGAACCATAGCAAAGGACAATTTGTCGCTGAACCCATGAGTTGGGCTGGAAAAATAGATTGTGTAACCGCTATACACAGCCGTCATCATCGGTATTTCGTTGGGATGGCGAGGATTCCAGATTAGGAAAGCATCAACGCCGTCCATATAGGGCTCAGCATTGTTCTCGGTGGTTATTACAACCTTGCCAGCGCATTTCTCCTTCACCCTCCTCAACAATTCCCTATATCCCGACACCCAGTAGCCACCACCACCCAGGGGATGCCCATGATATTTATCAAAGCAGAGAACCGAGCCCGCCGCTCCAATCTGGTCAATATAAATAGCGTTCACACCGCACTCCTTTATAAGCCTTTCCACTATGGAGTTTATCTTATCCTGCCAGAACTTAGTCGCGGGGCACATCACTGCATGCTTGACCTGAGGATTATAAACCTCAATATAGGGTTGACCATTCACCTGCTTGGCGCACCATCTGATAGCCTCGTTCTTGAAGCTATCCAAAGATGAATCCCAAAGCCTGCCATTGATATATGGCATCGCTATCATTCCCCTCTTCGTGAGCTCCTTCACTCCCTCGGGGAAGCCCGGCTTGTAGGGGAAGTAATTGGGATATTCCGTATCAAAACCTATTTGATGCCAATTATACCAATGGATGCCAATAGGAACCTGGAAGAACTCCTGAGCCCTCAGCATATTTGGAACTACCTCGTCTTTCGTCCCACCACCTAACATCCATAGCCCCAACTCTTTTATTATTTTCGGCGTATCCTCGCGTTTCGTAAGAGGTCCTTTACTCGTCCAGGGAGCGTTCTTCACAGCCCAATCTCTATAAATCTTGCAGGCTTTAATCCAATCGCCCTTGAAGGCTCCAATTACATAATTGAAAGAATCGTATCCCGAGCCAGGAACACCCATATTCTCCGCCCTCACATTGAAGTAGAATTCATCCCCCGGCTTATAGAAGAAGGACTTAGTCCAAGCGGATGGGTCATGGCAAGCCAGATAGAGACCGCTATCTGTCATATTTATGGAAAGAAACTGCATTGGCCAATCACAGGATGGATAATAGCCGGAAACTCTCCCCTCAAGCTGATGATAAAGATAACCCCAATTAGAGCGAGGAACAGCGACATCAACCTCCTTAGATTTCCCTAAAGGATAAAGAAGGGGGAAATGAATTTCCCAAAGTCCATATACATTGCTCCTATTTTTAACGGAAATCCGCCAGAAGCTGAGAGAGGATTTGATGGGAATCTCTATTTGAACTGATACATCAATCACTCCCTTCTCTTCACCGAGGTCCATTCCCAACCATCTCAATTCGCAGATAACCTCCTTCTCACCTTTATTTATTTTGACGCTTCTCTTCGCTGGCTGAGTATTATCAATCGTTATATTGTCGCTGCCCATCTTGGAGAAAATCAATCGCCAAATAAGGGGTTTAACCTCCCTCGGAAGGGCAAGGAAGGGTTGACCGCTCAATTTATTCACCAACCCCACAACCCCCATTCCCTCATCTTCAGAAGCTAAATCTATTCTTATATGCTCGTTTTCAATCTTATATTTCGGTGAATGATAAGTAGGAGAAGCTATCGGAATTGGATTGATTTCCATTTTGACCTCCTTTACCGGCTTGAACGTTTCCTCAAGATTACTCGGAGGAGCTCCGAGATACAGCCAGGCGTGAAGATTTCTCTCCTTTTCCTCAAAAGAAGTGGGAACCTCTTGAATGTAGTTATAATAATCAAGCCCATCATAAAGGGAGATGCCCTTTTCGGAATAGAGACCTATGGCGTCATCCGTATTGAACATCATAGCCCATCTATCTAAACCAATCCCTTTACGGGAATCCGTAAATCTTCCCTGTTTAAGGGGCTCTCCTCCTGCCCAGAGGAAAAATGAATTATCCTTGCGAGAAATCTGTAGGAAGTGGAGCTCGCTCCACGTAAAGTCATCGTCCTTCTCCACCTTGGCTGATACTTCAACATATGGGCTATAGGCGAAATATCTATAAATATAGGTCGCCCTTGCGTTCCCCCGAGCATAACGCCCGTTAGAATAGTAGCGAGCTCTTGCCTCAACCACTACCTCCAAGGGTCCTTTGGAGGTAATCCTCGCAGTGGATTCGGGGTCAGTTCTGAGGGTGAAGTAGCCCTCGTTCTTCTCGTAAAGGCGGTCCTCAAAAACGAATTGCTCCCTGTTTCCCGAGACCGAAAAGGAAATGAAAGTGGGAAAACCACCGCTTCCCCTCTTCGGATGCACAACGGAGAAATAGCTATTGCTTATTTTTATGTAATCCTTACCCTCCTCAACTGCGAGGTCCGTTTTTCCGCTCGGTTTCTCCTCCGGATAGAGCAAAAGCTCCCTTTCCTCGTTGGGCTTGGTTATGCCGGGAAGGAGGATTAAAAGCTGTCCAGTTTCCTTATTGAACTGGGCAGGCACCTCAACCCCATTTTCCATCACCTTGGGAGTGCTAGCAAGGGAGATGTTGTAAGAAACTATCTTATGATGGAGGGTTTCATTAGTTTTATTTGCTATTCTCAACTTAATGGGAGCGGAGTAGAGTAAAAAAGGGAAAAAGAGAAAAAGGAGGAGGTAAAAACCCTCCTTATTTCCTTTAATCATTGTTTGTTAAACCTCCTTTCAAGTTGTTTCAAATGTTCCCCTTTTCCGTTGACTCCTTTTCCTCAGATGGTGGTTCCTCCTTCTTCTTTATTATCATGTTTATCCTCAGAATTGCCTCGGCGAGCTCTCCCGCTGTCTTGAGGGCAAATATCTTCACCGGAGTTGGGTCAACTATCCCCAATTCCATCATATCCACAACCTCTCCCGTATCGCAATCTATTGCCAAAGCGTCGTTATCCTCTTTAGCCTGTCTGGCTAGGACATCACCGATTTTCTCAAGAGGATTGAAGCCGGCATTTAGGACTATGTGGGTGAGTGGCTTCTTGAGAGCCTCTATGACGCAATCTACCCCGTAAACAGCCATCCCCTTTATCTCCTCCCTCGCCTTCTGAACCTCCTTTATCGCATAGAGCTCAATAGCTCCACCTCCCGGCAAGACCCCACCCTTCATCGCCATCTGGACAGCAGCTGCGGCGTCCTTCGCAATCCTCTCCGTTTCCTCCTTCACCTCCTCCGTTGCTGCACCCACGAGAATTGTCGCCATAGGCTTGCCCTTCCCTCCTATTATCCGTGTATGTTCCAATCTCTCGTCGTGATATATCACATCGGCATAGCCAAGGAATGACTGCAACTCCTCCTTGCTCTTCGCCAGGGATGTCCTCTTTATCGGCTTCGCACCAGTATGCTCCGATATCTTGCTTATATCCTTGTTGGAAAGACGCCTCAAAACCATCACACCCGCATCCGTCAGCATCTCCTCCGCTACTCTATCCACCCCCTTTGAAACCGCTACGAACTTAACTCCTAGTGATATGATTTTTTCAATTCCTTTCTTGAATTCCTCCTTCAACCTCTGATATTCCCTGAAACCGCTCTCGGTCGCGAGGGCGTCATCCTCTATCTCCTCCGGCTCCAAGGCGTCGTCAACGACCAAGATTTGAGCTTGCTCAACTCGGCGTGGCATCTGCCGATTCATCCTTTCCTTCTCTATAATCAATCCCAGAAACACCTCGTTTTCCGCTCCCTCCTTCGCCACTACCATATCTTTCAATTTGAAAGAAGGGTCAAGAAGCTTCTCCTTCCCCATAATTTTCGCCGCCTCAACCGCTATCCTAGCGATGTCCTCGTTTTCCCTCCCAGCAACATAAGCGGCGCGATACAAAAGAGGGGATGAGAAATCCTCTATCGGTCTGCTGTGCTTCTCCAAAAGAGAAATCGCCCTTTTTATCCCCACTCTTATCCCCTCTATCACCTTAGCGATTGGCACTCCCCTTATGACCTGATTAACTCCCTCGGAGATGAGAGCTGAGGCAAGAAGGGTTACAGTTGTTGTTCCATCCCCCACTTCCTCATCCTGCGCCTTAGCCGCGTTTATCAGCATCTTCCCAGCGGGATGATTCACTTCTATCTTGCTCAATATCGTCGCTCCATCGTTCGTAATCACGACATCACCAAACCTATCAACAAGCATACAGTTCAGCCCCTTGGGACCTATCGTCCCCTCAACGGAGGAGGCAACAGCCCTAATCGCCGACGCATTGTTCAATAGGGCTGATAACCTCTCGTCTACATCAGATTTAGATACATTCTTAACCTCTCCAGCCATCTTCAATCACCCAACGCCCTCTTTATTGCTTCCTTCTCCTCATCTGAAAGGGGGAAGCTGGAGACACCGTCCTTTACTGTTTTCCCATAAACCCTTGAACCTTCCCTCCCGTGCAGACTGCTTATAACAACTCCCTCGTTCTTTCCATTGAGCAAGGCGAGGGAAAAACTCAGCTCACCACCTATATCCTTGAAGGCGTCAAAGCGGATGAAACCCACCTTCTGGATGTTATCAAGTTGTTTTATATTTAACTCTTCAAGTTTTTCCCTTAGGTGATTGAAGTTCCTCTCAACCTCGTCCATAAAAACCCTCTGTCTTTGAAGAAGCAACCTCACATCCTCTACCCTTTCGGCCTCGGAAAGCCACTTGAGGAGGCGCTTTGTCTCCCTCACTCTTCCTACAAGGGATAGGATGAGGAAAATGGAGAGTAGCGCCAAAAAGGTATCAGCGATAACGAGATAGGGCACATAAAATTGGAAATTGGTCCAAAAATTTCCCATTTTTACTCTTCAACCTCCTTTCTTCTCTAAGATATCCTTTAGAACCGCTTTTTGAAGGGCTATTATGTGAAGTATGGCCGGTCTCGCCATCTCCAAAAGACGGTCCAACTGCTCCTTGCTGAAAGGAACGCCCTCAGCTGTTGCCTGCAATTCAACTATCCTCCCTTTCTCCGTCATCACCACATTCATATCCACTGAAGCGGTGGAATCCTCTTCGAAACAGAGGTCTAACATCTCCTTCCCCATAACTATCCCAGCGCTTATTGAGGCTATGAAATCCAATATCGGGATGCTTTTCAGAACACCCATATTTCTGAGATAATCCATAGCCTCAACGACCGCCACAAAACCTGCGTTAACAGCAGCGCATCTCGTCCCTCCATCAGCAGTTAAAACATCGCAATCCACGGTGATGGTTCGCTCTCCCAACTTCTGAAGGTCAAAGGCTGCTCTCAAGCTCCTCCCTATCATCCTCCTTATCTCCATCACCCTACCGATGGGAAAGCTCTTTGAGCTCTCCCTCGGTATGCGAGTTCTTGTGGAGCGAGGGAGCATTCCATATTCAGCGGTTATCCAGCCGCTTCCCGAGCCGCGAAGGAATTGAGGGACCTTCTCATCCTCAATCGTTGCGGTGCAAATCAGCTTCGTATCTCCCTGTTCAATATAGCAGGAGCCCTCCGCATACTTGGACACGCCCCTCTTAAAGACGATAGGGCGCAGCTGGTCGTAGCTCCTTCCGTCAATTCTCAACATCAAAAACCTCCTTCAAAATCTTGGTGTTCAATCTCTATTATATCAATTCCCAAAAGAGAGGGCACAAATTTCCTCAGCGAGCTATCATCTCCCGAGACAAAGAAACGATGCTTTGGACAATCATCCGAGATAAGATTCTCTTTCTCCAATATCCTTTTTACCTCCCTCGCCAGTTCCTCAGCTGGGTCCAATATCTTTACCCCTCCCATTTCCTCCTCTATTATTCCCCTCACCAAGGGATAGTGTGTGCAACCCAAAACCAACGCCTCTACTCCCTTTCTCTTCAATCTTTTCAGGCAATCCCTAACGACAGAGCGAATCTCTGACTCAGGTGCAAAGCTCTCTATGAGGGAGACGAGTGGCGGGCAACTTGCCTGTAAAACTTTCATTTGAGGGTTTAAATTCTTTATTTCCCTTGGGAACATCCGCGTTTTCACCGTTCCCCTCGTAGCCAATACACCTATCCTCTCAAATGGTTGAGAAACCGCTAATCTCGCTCCCGCCTGCAAGACGCCGAGGATGGGGAGGGAGGGATAAATTCGCCGTGCCTTATCCAAAACGACGGCTGAGGAATAATTGCATGCTATCGCCAACAACTTGATTCCCCTGCTCACGAGAAATGAGATTATGCGGAGGGCAAAACCTTCAATTTCCTCTGGTGAATGCTCCCCATAGGGGAGGTTCTTCGTATCGGCAAAATAGAGAAAAGATTCGTTCGGCAGAATCTCGGATATAGCCTTAGCGACGGTTAGCCCACCTACTCCAGAGTCAAAAATACCTATCGGTTTATTCATCTCACTATTTCCCTATTCGGCTCCAAAGGCTCCATTATCTCAAGATGACCACCAAGGCTTTCTATGTTTTTCCCCTCTATCAATATCTGAACCCTCTTTATCCCGTTTATTGAGCAAGCTGTGTTAACAATGCCGTAAACGACGAGCATTTCGTTCGTAGAACCACCGAGGAAATTATCCTTCAGCTCCTTTGAGAAATTGAGATAGGCGGTATCCCCTTTGACCTCAGCGGAGATGAGCCGTGTCCCCCTGGGCAACGGGGAGGAAACGCCTCTCAAATAAGGCGGTGGATGTATTAAAAGCTCTATGGCTGAATTCAATGCATCTTCCTTCTCCACTTTCATCTTCACGGGGACGAGTGAAGGTCCTTTGGGAGAGGAAAAATCCGCAAGGTAAAGCACCACTTCCTGCCAGATTCTCCTTTCCCTAACAACCTTCTTAGCACGAATATAGAAAACCAGGCTCATGAAAACAACAAGAAGGATGATAAGGAAAACAAATTTTCTGTTGCTCTTCATCTCTCCCTCCCAAAGTATTGCTTCAATCCTTCAACGACCGCCTCGGCTATCTTCTGGCGAAAATCCTCGCTAGCCAAGAGCTTCTCTTCCTCAGGATTGGATATATAAGCTCCCTCTATCAGCACAGATGGACAGGGGGAGTTCTTTATCACATAAAATTCTCTCCTCCTTACCCCTCCATCGGGAAGTCCCAACTTGGAAATGAGCGCCTTATGAATGTATTGTGCCAACTCCAAGCTATCTTCTCGGAAATAATAGGTCTCCGTTCCCGTCCCCTTCGCATTTGGTAGGGCATTATTATGAATGCTTATGAATATATCCGCGTTCACTTGGGTGGCAAAATCCACCCTCCCTTGCAGAGAAACATACACATCTTCCTCTCGGGTAAGAAATACGTTCGGGAGAAGATTCTTTATCCTCTTAGCTATATCCAAGTTGATTTCCTTCTCCATCAGTCCACTTGTCCCTATCGCGCCACAATCTGAACCGCCGTGTCCAGGGTCTATAACGATTCTCAAATCTTCCAATTTCCTCAAATCCCTCTCGAAAAAGGAACCGAATTTAATCTCTATAAGCGAGGGCTTGCTTCTTATATCCACGCCAATCTCCCTCTCCAAATCAAATACCACCCTCACAGTAGGTGGATCGTTGGAGAATTGTGACCATCTAACCTGAGATATGGGAGGTAATGTCTCGGGACAGGAAAGAGAAGAGGAGAGATATGATGGCGTAATATCTATGGCGAGCCGGGGTGGATTCTTTAGGAGAAGGGTTTTGTATTCGCTGAGCTGGGTTAATCTCAAGGAGGCTACCACAGCCTCATCCACTTTTTTCAATTCAATTGCCTCCAACCCACTGCCCTTTCCCGAAAGAAGAGAGGGGAAGAAAATCTTTATCTGCTTTGAGGGAGAGGGAGAGAACTCCACTTTCGGTGGGGAAGGAGGAAGGTCTATAACGAATCTAACGATATCTGGGGATATTGCGTGCTGGGCTACTCTCATTTTTAAATTATCGCCTATCTCCTCCTCTATTTTAGCGGGGTAAAGATGGGCACCTTTGATATCAACAAATGCCCTCGGGGGATTGGAAAGGATGCCGGTTTCAAACGAAAGGGGAATAGGCAAGGTAATTTGAAAAGATAGGGCAGAGGGATTCCTCTCCCATATTATGTTCTCCCTTTTTAATTTAATCGCGATGTTCGCACATTTCCTTTCCCCATCCCACTTGCATGATAAGCTCTGAACGCATTTTAGCTCGTTGAGAGAGTAATAGTTTTTCCCTCCCCTCTTAACGGTTTTCAATTGTGAATTTCTCAAGAGAGGTGAAAGAGGAGATATATCAAGGGCGAGATAGACATCGTTGTTTTCAAGGAAATAATCAATATTATCAAATTGCCGTCCAAAAAGATATAAATTGCATTTCCCCTCTTTCTGGGGATATGAGAAGGACGAGAGTAAAAATATAAAGGCAAATAAAAAATGGAATGGCGACTGCTGGCTCATTCTTATTAATATTATACCGATACAGCTTTTCACTCGCAAGGTCACAGAGGAAATAGTTTTGACATTATGAATCCTTATCCTTATAACTTTCTACGAAATGAGCTCAAATTTTATTTCCTTCAATGAAAATCTTTCAGTTTTCCTGGGAGCCATAAATGTGGGAGTAATCAGAAACGGTTGGGAAGCCCTCTTAATAGATTTTGGGACTGGTGAGGTTCTTAAAATCTTGGGCAAATATGGGATAAAGAAGATAGATGGGGTTCTTTTCACCCATCATCACAGAGACCAAGCCCTTGGCGTTAAGGAAGCCCTTGAGAGAGGAACTTGGATAGCAGTTCCAGAAAAAGAGAGAAGTTTGTTTGAAGATGTGGAAAAATATTGGAACGACCCTACTAAAAGATACCATCTCTACTATTTTCGTCAAAATCTCCTCATAGCAGAGCCAATAAAAGTAGATTCGCCATTGAGAAGCGGAGAGGAAATCTCCTGGGGACCGGCGAAGATAACCGCTTTATCCACTCCCGGGCATACAGATGGAAGTATGAGCTTCATAGTGGAGGTAAAAGATGAGAAAATCGCATTCTGCGGCGATTTGATTTACGATAAAGGAAAAATATTTGATGTTTTCAGCTTACAAAAGGGTTTTGGGAATCTCACCGATTATCACGGCTTTATGTTTGCCTGGAGAAAAGTAATAGAAAGCCTTAGAGGGCTTCTTGAGATGGGAATCAAGGCTTTTGTTCCCTCGCACGGGAAGATAATCACTGAGCCAAAGGTAGCTGTGGACCTGCTTGAAGAAAGATTTAAGAAATGCTACGAGAATTATCTCTCAAGTTCAGCGCTTTGGCATTATTTCCCCCGTCTTCTTTCAGAACAAAGTCAAAAAGGACCTCTCGCCTCCGCACCTTTGAGGAAAACACCTCCTTTCCTCCTCCATATCGGAACCAGCTGGCTTATAATTAGCGATAAAAGAAGAGCCTTCATTTTGGATTGCGGAAGCGAAGATGCCATAAAAGAAATTGAAGCCCTGATTCAGGAAGGCAAGATTGATAAGGTAGACGGGCTTTGGATAACCCACATCCACGATGACCACACCGATGCAATTCCCCTACTCCGGCAAAGATTTTCCTGCGAAGTAATAGCGGAGGAATCCGTGGCTAAAGTCGTTTCCAATCCCAAAGCTTGGAAGCTTCCCTGCCTTTCTCCCAATCCTATCCAAATTGACAGGATTGTTAGGAATGGCGAATCCTGGCAATGGGAGGAATTCAAACTGACCGCTTATCATTTCCCTGGACAGACCCTTTATCATAGCGGCCTTTTAGTTGAAGGTAAAGGCAATCGCCTCTTTTTCTGCGGAGATTCCTTTACTCCCACAGGCTTGGACGATTACTGCGCCTACAACCGCAATTTCCTCTCGGAAAACGAAGGATACGATTACTGCTTGAGATTGTTGGAAGAGATAAAGCCAAAGCTTACATTCAACAGCCACATAGACACCCCCTTCTCCATTTCATCACAGGAGGTCGCTCTTTGGCGAAGGACCTTAAAGGAGCGAGAGAAACTAATGGGAGAGCTTCTCCCTTGGGAAAATCCAAATTTCGGCATAGACCCCTACTGGGCTTTCGCTTATCCCTATGAACTAGAGCTCTCTCCAGGGGAAACGGGAAATGTCAAGATAATCATAAAGAACCATTCTGCCCAGAGAATCAAATTCAAAATCAAACCTCGCTTCCCTCAAGAACTTGCCTGTGCTAATGTCTCCCAATGGGTTGAGAGAAAAATTGAAGGCAAGGAGGAAAGCTTCATTCTCCTTCCCTTCTCCATCCCTTTCCACATATCCCCTGGTCAATATGTTGTCCTCGTTGATGTTACGAGGAGAGAACAAGAGTTTCCTGCCCTCATAGAATTTATTTTAAGGATAAAATAATTTGATGGAATTTAGTTTTCTCTTATAATTAGACTGGTGAAAACTATGCCATATCTCCTTATAGGTTATGATGTTGAGGCGAACGAACCCGAAATCACGAAGAAGTTTCTGGATATCGCTTGGGAAGTGCATAATCGTTACTCCGCTCCCTGCACATTCTTTATCGTAGGAAGAACGCTTGAGATTGTGGGCGCAGAGGTTTTTAAGCCCTTCGTTAAAAGCTCTTTATTCGACCTCCAGCAACATACTTATTCCCATCTCCTCTTGAAAACTGTGTATATTGACGATGGGGAGAAGATTCAAATGGTGAGGGGTGGAACGCTTGAGCAAATAGAGGAAGATGTGAGCAAAGCTTCAAGGCTCTTAAAGGAAATGCTGGGAGTTGATTGCATCGGGTTAACGGGACCTTGGGGATATTATCGTGGGTTATGTGATAGACCCGATATATTGGAAATTCTCCATAAAATCGGCATAAGGTTCACCCGCACCTGGGCGAGGAATGAAAAGGATTATCAGCCCACTCCCTTTGAAGTTCAACCCTTCTGGTATGAGCACTCCGGCTTTCCCGATATATTGGAATGTCCAAATCAGGGATATCAAGATATCTACTGGTATTGGATTCACGGTGAGGATATGGAGGGGTACAAAAGATATCTTAAGGAATGTGCCGATTTGGTGAAGGAAAGGGATTACGCTTGGGGATACGGTGCACATGACCATACAGCGATAAAGGACCCCAAATTGTCACAAATTTCCTTTTTGATAGAATATGCATTAGAGAAAGGCATAGAGGTCAAATCCTATAAAGACTTTTACGAGGAGATGAGAAAGAAATGGCAAAGTTAGCTATTTGCGGAGGCGAACCCCTGATAAAGGAACCACTTGGTAAATCGTGGCCAATCTTTGGCGAAGAGGAGAGAAAGGAATTAATGGAGGTTCTGGATAGCGGGATATGGTGGTTTGGAGGATGGGGTTGGGATTATACCCATGAGGGATATTGGAAATCAAAGGTCGGTCAGTTTGAGAGAGCCTTTGCGGAATTTCAGGGAGCGAAATTCGGGGTAGCGGTCTGCAATGGAACAGTGGCTATAGAAGCTGCTCTCAAAGCGATTGGAGTGGAGGGAGGAGATGAAGTAATTGTCCCACCTGCAACCTTTATCGCCACAGTAACAGCTGTTTTAAGGGTCAACGCCATCCCCATTTTCGTGGATATTGACCCTCGCAATTACACCATAGACCCCAAAGCAGTTGAAGACGCTATCACTCCGAGAACGAAAGCTATAATACCAGTGGATGTAGGCGGTATGCCCTGCGATTACGATGCCCTAAACGAAATCGCCAAAAAGCACAACATCTATGTCATAGCGGACTGTGCCCATTCTCACGGCTCCCAATGGAAAGGTATAGGGACAGGCGCGGTCGCTGATGCGGGCACCTTCAGCTTTCAAATGGGAAAGACCTTAACCTGTGGGGAAGGTGGAATGGTAATAACAAACGATGAGGAGATTTATGAGAAAACCTTTGCCTATCACCACATAGGAAGGCTCCCTGGGAAAGGATTCTATGAGCATTATCTTCTCGGAACGAATTTGAGAATGACTGAATGGCAAGCTGCCATCGGCTTAGCTCAGCTCAAGAGATTCCCCGAGCAAATAGAGATAAGGGAACGAAATTCAAATTACCTTATAGAGCTTTTGAAGGAAGTTGAGGGTATAGAGCCGATATATCGCGACCCAAGGGTAACCCGCTGGTGTTTCTATTATTGGCATTTCAAATTCATATCAGAGAAGTGGGATGGTATATCCCGGGACAAGTTCCTCCAAGCGCTTTCCGCTGAAGGAATTCCTTGCTGGACAGGCCACATTGAACCGCTCTATAAAATGCCCCTCTTCAAAGAAGAGGGCTTCGGAAGAACTGGATGCCCAATAAAATGCCCACTTTACGGCAAGGAAATTGACTACTACAAGCTCTATCTTCCAGTTGTGGAAAAAGCGGCGAAGGAGGAAGCCTGCGCATTCCCTCATTCCATCTTCCTCGGTCCAAAAAGCGATATGGAGAAAATAGTAGAGGCTATTTTGAAGATAAGGAAGAATATAGATGAGCTGAGAAAGATTTAAAGCCTTCTCCTTGCCAATTTAATGATTTTCTGATATAAAATATCAAAAGCCATCATAATGTTTCTCCCCTTTCTAATGCCATGAGAATAATTTTGACAGGCGCAAAAGGAATGTTAGCTTCCGATATTCAGAAAGTCCTCTCGGATAAAGAGGAACTCATACCTTTATCCAAAGAGGACTTGGATGTTACGGATACAAAGAAGGTTTTAGATGTCTTTTCCTACCTGAAACCTGATGCGGTTATCCATTGCGCCGCCTTCACAAATGTGGACCAATGCGAACTTGAGCCGAATAAAGCCTATCTCGTTAACACAGTTGGAACCTGGGCGGTTGCCACCGCCTGCGCCCATCTTGATGCACTCCTTGTTTACATCAGCACGGATTATGTATTTGATGGCAGTAAGGGAAAGCCCTATGTTGAGATAGACGAGCCAAATCCAATAAATCAATATGGGAAATCAAAACTGGGTGGCGAGAAGATGGTCTCCATGCTCTTGAAACGCTTCTTCATCATCAGGACAGCGGCTTTATTCGGCGAGAAGGGGAAAAATTTTGTGACAACCATTTTGAATAAAGCGGGGGAAGGAAAACCTTTGGGCGTGGTTGCCGATCAGATTGTCTCCCCAACCTATACATACGATTTAGCCCAGGCAATCTCTCAGCTCATATATTCTCCTTTCTATGGCATTTATCATATAACTAACAGCGGAGAAACATCTTGGTTTAATTTCGCCCAGCGGATAGTTTCCCTCTCGGGATTGGACACAAAAATAAATCCCATAACTTCTTCGGAGTGGCCCAGCCCCGCTAAGCGTCCTCCCTATTCCGCCCTCCGTTCACTCTGCTGGGAAAGCTTCGGCTTTACCCCCCTTAGAAACTGGCAGGAAGCCCTTTCCGACTTCCTCTCCAAGATAGGAGGTGTATAGCTTTGGACTACAGCGAAACCCTCAACCTCCCCAAAACCCACTTCCCTATGAAAGCAAACCTCCCTATCAGGGAAATAGATTTTCAAAGAAAATGGGACGAGATGAAACTCTACGAAAAAATCCTCGCAAAAAGGGAGGGCAATCCTATCTTCATACTTCACGATGGACCCCCTTATTCCAACGGAGATATTCATATGGGGCACGCTCTTAATAAGATTCTCAAGGATATAATCGTTCGTTATAAGATGTTGAAGGGATTCTATGCCCCCTTCGTCCCCGGTTGGGATAATCACGGGATGCCGATTGAAAAGGAAGTGCAGGAGGAAATCCTTAAGGAGAAGATAGAGCCCAATATAATCCTCATTCGCCAGCGATGTCGTGCTTTTGCAGCTCACTTCATTGAGGTACAGAAAAAACAGTTCAAGCGATTGGGGATAATAGGTGATTGGGAAAATCCCTATCTGACAATGGATAACGAATACGAAGCTGAACTCGTGCGTATTTTCGGCGAACTTTATTTTAAAGGCTACATTTATCGCACATTAAAGCCTATTCTCTGGTGCTTCCATTGCAAAACCGCCCTCGCTGAGGCGGAGATAGAATATAAGGAGAAGGTCTCCCCCTCCATCTGGGTCGCATTTCCCTTGAAGGATGGCAAGGGAAAGGTTGAAGATGCTTATGCAATCATCTGGACAACCACGCCTTGGACAATCCCAGGAAATGTCGCCATAATGGTTCATCCTGATTTCCATTATCTCGTTGTGAATGTAAATGGTAAGAGATATGTTGTGGCTGAGGAATTGCTTGAGAAGGTTAGGGAGGAACTTGGATGGGGAGAAGCAAGGGTTGAGAAGAAATTAAAGGGACGAGAACTGGAAGGCGTTGTCTTCTCTCACCCCTTCTTCCCTCGTGAATCGCCCATCGTGCTCAGCGAATTCGTCACTTCGGAGCAGGGTTCAGGACTCGTGCATTCCGCTCCCGGACATGGTGAGGAAGACTACCTTGTTGGGAAGGCTTACAATCTCCCCATCCTCAGTCCAGTGAACGCAGATGGGGTGTTCACTGAGGAAGCGGGAGAATTCGCTGGTCTCCCTGTAATGGGAGAGGGTAATCAGGCTGTTATAAGGGTTTTGGAGGAAAGAGGGCTTCTTCTCAAGTCAGGCGAGATAACTCACGAGTATCCTCACTGTTGGAGATGTAAAAATCCCCTGATATTCAGAGCCACTATCCAGTGGTTTATGAACATAGACCATCAAGGGCACAGGGAAAAATGCCTTCAAGAAATAGAGAAAACCCGCTGGATTCCTCCCCAAATGATTAACCGCATTTATAACATGGTGAAAACTCGCCCCGATTGGTGTCTATCCCGCCAGAGGGCTTGGGGCGTTGGGATACCCGCATTTTACTGTGAGAATTGCGGAGAGGTAATCATCACCCCAAAAACTGTGGAGAGAGTTTACAATCTAATCAAGGAAAAGGGTTCCGATGCTTGGTTTGAGCTGCCGCCAGAGGAAATTCTGCCTGAGGGGTTTACCTGTCCCAAGTGTGGAGCTTCCTCATTCCGAAAGGAAAAGGATATACTTGATGTTTGGTTTGATTCAGGCTCCAGCCACCTATGCGTTTTGGAAAAAAGAAAGGGACACCGCTGGCCAGCAGACATATACCTTGAGGGCTCAGACCAACATAGGGGATGGTTCAACTCTTCTCTTATGATAGCCGTCGCCATCAAGGGGCAAGCTCCTTATAAGACAGTGATAACGAATGGATGGGTGTTGGATGCGGAGGGACATCCGATGCATAAAAGCTTGGGGAATGTGATATCTCCTCTGGAAGTTGTGGAGCGGTTCGGCGCAGATGTCCTTAGGCTATGGATATCCTCCCTCAATTGCACGGAAGATGTGCATATGTCATTTGAAATCGTTGGGCAGGTTGCTGAATCCTACCGCAAGATAAGAAACACAATCAGATTCATATTGGGCAATCTCTACGACTTCAATCCCGCCAATCCTCTTCCCTACGAACGCTTGGTGAGTTTGGATAAGTTTATGCTGTCAAAATTGCAGAGGTTGGTATCCGCTATCACTGATGCCTATGAGCAATTCCAATTCCATAGAGTTTACCATATGGTTTTGGATTTTTGCGTCAATTGGCTCTCCGCGTTTTATCTTGATATCCTCAAGGACCGCCTTTACATATATCCACCCAACTCTTTTGAACGCCTATCAGCACAAACTACCCTTTTTCAAATTGCCCAGACAATGATAACCATCCTCGCGCCCATAATGCCACATACATCTGAAGAAGCGTTCCAAAATCTTCCGAATTGGGAGGGGAAACCAGAAAGCGTTCACCTTATGGATTGGCCCTCTGTAAAAGAGGTGTTTATCAACGAGGAATTGGAGAGGAATTGGGACAGGATATTGAATTTGAGAAGGAAAATCTACAAACAGATAGAGGAAGAACGAGCGAAGGGGCTCATCTCTAATCCCTTGGAGGCGAGTGTGGAGGTATACTTGCCGGAGGAAGATTATCAGGTCTTGAAGATTGTGGATAGCAAGCTTTCCGATATATTGATAACATCTTCGGCGAGTTACCATCTCCTTTCCGAAGCCCCTGAGGAAAGCAAAGAGGTTGAGGGCATAAAGGTTGTGATATCAAAGGCAAAGGGAGAAAAATGCGCTCGCTGTTGGCAGATAAAGGAAAGCGTGGGAAAGGACCAGGAGTATCCAGATTTATGCGAGAGATGTGCCTCCATCTTGCGGGACAGAAAGATAAAACCTTGCTGAAAATTGCCCTTGCCCTCTCAGCCTTTATCATCGACCAAGTTAGCAAGATTTGGGCTTTGAAGAACTGTCCATCCGGCATCTCCGTTCCCCTAATTCCTCGCTTCCTCTACCTAACTCTAACCGAAAATAAAGGGATTGCTTTCGGAGCGCTCTCCGCTTTCAATTCCCTCTTCCTCTCCCTCCTCAGCTTAACTATTGTCATTCTGCTTGTTTATTTCTGGCGAGAGCATTCACCTTATCTTTATTTAATCGTTGGAGGGGCATTGGGAAATATCCTTGATAGAATCAGGCTTGGTTATGTGGTCGACTTCATCCATATCCGCTTTTGGCCAGTTTTCAATATCGCGGATATCTGCATCTTATTAGGCGTTATACTCACACTTATATCCACTTTGAGGAAAAAGGGAGGAAAGGAAGATGTATCCGATAATATTTAAAATTGGTCCCTTAGCGGTGCGTTCCTGGGGCACTATGCTATTGATTGGCTTTATCCTCGGTTATTGGTTGGCGATAAAAAGGGCGGAAAAATACTCAATTTCCAAATCCGCCATCTTGGATTTGGCTCTTTACCTCCTCTTAGCCGGGATAATAGGTGGAAGATTCGTTTATGTCCTACTCAATTTGCGTTTTTACTTCCATAACCCAATTCAAATAATAGCGATTTGGAACGGCGGACTCTCCTTCTATGGCTCTCTTGGAGCGGGTGTCCTCACCGCAATCATCTTCGCCAGGCGTAGAAATGTAAACTTTTGGCAATTAGCCGACCTACTTACCCCTTCCCTTACTCTCGGCTATGCATTCGGACGTATAGGCTGTTTCCTCAACGGCTGTTGCTACGGTGTCCCCACCAGCCTTCCCATCGGAGTCAAATTCCCCACCGTCTTTCCTCCGGAACCACGTCATCCCGTTCAGCTCTACGCCTTCGCAGCTAACATCCTCTTCATGTTCCTCCTTTTGTGGTATGACAAAAGAAAAAGCGCTGCTGGACAAACCTTTGCTCTCTATATGATGCTATACGCTTTCTACCGTTCCCTCGCGGAAATCCTGAGAAAAGGGGCAACTGCCGAGATTCTCCTTGATGGAATCACGCAAGGTCAGATGGCGAGTTTAGTCCTTTTCATAATCGGTGTCTGCCTTTGGCTGAGATTGAAAAGGGAGAAAACATAAAGGTTATCGGAAAAGATAAGGGGAAGAGGTTAGACGTGTATTTGAGCGAATGCCTCTACCCCCGCCTATCTCGCAGTCGAATAGAGCAATTGATTAAACAAGGAAATGTTTTCGTTGATGGAAGAAATGTCAAGCCCTCTTATAAGCTTAAAGGAGGCGAGGAAATAGAAGTGATAATTCCCCCACCTCCTCCCCTTGAGATAAAACCGGAGAAGATAGACATAAATATTCTGTACGAAGACGAATTTTTAGCGGTTGTGGAGAAACCTTTCGGAATGCTTACCCATCCAGTGGGTAATAAAAGGAGCGGAACCCTCGTTAATGCTCTTCTTTCCCGCTTCAACCTTTCCTCAATTGGCTCTCCCCTGCGTCCCGGTATCGTCCACCGCTTGGATAGAGATACTGGCGGGCTCTTGATAGTAGCCAAGACCGACCCCGCTCACCTCAAGCTCGCTAAAATGATAAGAGAGAAGCAGATTGATAGACGCTACATCGCCCTTGTTCACAAGGAATTCCCTTATGAGGAAAAAATAGTTGATATGCCGCTTATGAGAGTTCCCCATAGCGATAAAGTGATAGTCCACAAAAGAGGCAAAGAGGCAAAGACTATGCTGAGGAGAATAAAGAATTATAAGGGATTCTCTTTATTGGAAGCTATTTTGTATACTGGTAGAACACATCAAGTGCGTGTCCATTGCGCCTTTTTAGGACATCCCATAGTAGGAGACCAGCTCTACGCACCGAAACACAGCTACTCCCCTGAAATGCGAAATCTTCTCAAGGAATTAAATGGGCAGGCGCTTTTCGCCTATTATCTTTCCTTCCTCCATCCTTTCAAAAACGAACATTTAACCTTCAATTCCCCTCTTCCTCAATCCTTCCAAAATCTGCTAAAATATATAGAGAGTCTCTGAAAAAAGGAGGAGATGTATGCCAAGATATCTTCCCGTTATCGGAATGGAGGTCCACGCCGAGCTCCTCACAACAACGAAGATGTTTTGCCGCTGCCCGACTAAATTCGGGGAAGCCCCCAATACCCAGACCTGTCCAATCTGCCTTGGATTTCCCGGGGTCCTTCCCGTGACCAATAAGAAAGCTGTGGAGTTCACTATTATGACTGCTTTAGCCTTAAACTGCCAAATTGCTCCTCTTGCTAAGTTCGCGAGGAAGAATTATTTTTATCCCGATTTACCAAAGAACTACCAAATCAGCCAATACGAACTCCCCATAGGTAAAGAGGGAACTTTGGAAATAGAGGTTGGTGGGAGGAAGAAAGTCATACGCATAAGAAGAGTGCATTTAGAGGAAGACACTGGTAGGCTAATCCATGTAGGCGATAAGAGCTACATAGATTTCAATCGCTCAGGCGTCCCCTTGATGGAGATAGTGACAGAGCCAGACATCAACTCCCCTGAGGAAGCGAAGGAGTATATGGAGCGACTTCGCCTCCTTTTGCAGTATCTCGGCGTCTGCGATGGAAAGATGGAGGAGGGTTCTTTAAGATGCGAGCCGAATATATCTCTTTACGATTTGGAAACAAATACTTGGGGAACGAAGGTTGAGATAAAGAACTTGGGCTCAATAAGAGCGGTCGCAGAAGCATTGGAATACGAGATAAATCGCCAATTGAAGATATTGGGAGCAGGAGGAAAGATTGAACAGGAAACGAGAGGATGGAATGAGGAGAAGAAGGAGACCTTCTCAATGCGAGGCAAGGAGGAAGCTCACGATTATCGCTACTTCCCAGAGCCCGATATCCCTCCCATAGTCGTGAGCGAGGAATGGTTGGAGGAAATAAAGAAAAGAATTCCCGAGCTACCAGCAAATAAGGAGGAAAGGTTCGTGCGGGAGATGGGTCTATCAAAAGAGGAAGCCCACATCCTCGTCCTTTCTCTCCCTTTGTCAAAAATTTTTGAGGAAGCTGTTTCCCTTTATCCCTATCCTAAAAAGATAGCTAACTGGCTGATATCTGACTTTCAAGGAATCCTAAATACTGAGAAGAAGAGCATAGAGGAAGTGCCTTTCAAAGCTGGATTGTTAGTGGAGATGCTCAAGCTGATGGACGACGGGATAATAAGTATAAAAATTGCCAAAGATATCTTCCCGGAAGTGGTTTTGAAGGGGACTCCGCCAAAAGAGATTATAGAAAAGAGGGGCTTATTACAGATAACGGATGAAGCGGAGATAAGGAAAGTGGTGGAGGCAGTGATTAAAGAGGAAACGGACGCAGTTGAGCAATATCTAAAAGGCAAGGAGAAGGCAATGGGATATCTTATGGGGCAGATAATGAGGAAAACAAAGGGGAAAGCCAATCCATCCCTTGCCTCCAAAATACTCAAAGACGAATTGGAGAAAGTGAAATCCGCCTCTAATAACTAAAGAGTTTATCCTGTAAGGAACGCCATAAGTCAAGCGTTTCTGAGGCGCTTTCCCCTCCTCTATTCATCTGCAGAATTAACCCCCTCTTGCTCTTCAGGGGCGACAGGATTCTCTTAAAATAATCCTCCAAACTCTCCTTTTCCCTTCTCGGAATATAACCGACATAAAACTTTCCCTTTGAGGTTATCTTCTCCATCGTCTTCTCGTAATCGTATTTCTCTGGATTTCCGAAATTCAATCCCTTCACCTCTTCCAACTCCAAATACATATCCAAAAGATGATTACCATCTCCACAAAAATGTACCCACCCTCCACCAAAGGGAGCAAGCGCCCTCTTTATGTATGGGAGAGAAAACTCCTTGAAGAGAGAGGGAGAGAGATTGACGGAGGAATCGTCGCAAAGACGCACTCCTCCTCCGCTCATATAAAGCGTTCCATGATAGCCAGAGCAAAAGGGCTCGCCAACTATTTCCTTGAATATCTTCGTTGCTTCAATATAGAGTTGCGTTGATATATCTAAAAGATGATGTGCGGCTTCGGGGTCATCGTATAAGTCAAAGTAGATTTGATGCCCTCTTATTAAATGGGCGATATCAAATGGCCCCTGAGTGTCAAAGCAATATATATGGATTCCCTCGGGAAGAACGCTTTTGAAGTATTGGAGATATTCAATAATAAATGGCATAAGCCCTCTCTGCCTGATATCGGATGGCATTTCTAACCTTAATATCTCTTCCTTTGAGAGATTGCCAATAAACCAGGGCATCTGGTCGTCTTGCGGGAACACAGCACGCAGACCGAAAACGCTGGGAAGGATTCCCACCCCCATATTAACCCTTATGCACAATTGGGCATCGCTGTGAGTTTTAGCTATCCCAACCAAGCCTTTCAACTGCTCAAGCAACATCTTTTCCTTATCGTAAAACTGCTCCTTAAGGGTCCAGTGTTTAAATCCCTTCAGCTCTGGGGTATTCCAATCGCTCAAAATTATCGGAAGATAGTCAGGCTCTCTATTCTCCCAAATAGCGGATTGCCTCTCTTTTCCCTGCTCAATGGCATTGAAATCCGCTATATTGAGGATTATATCAACCACTTTCTCAAAATCATTCAAATTGGACATAGTCTCATCGTTTGAATAAATTTGGTTTGTTTTCATTATAACAATGAATTAAAATAGAGTAAGCAAAATTTCAGATAGGAGGCGATTAATTTATGAAACTGCGATTTGGAATTATAGGAGCGGGAGGAATGGGCAGGCTCCATTCCAAGAATCTGCTCAGAATAGAGGATACGGAGATAGCCTGGGTAGCGGATGTCAATCCAGAAGCAGGGAAACGGTTAGCACAGGAGGTGGGCTCTGAATTCGTCAAAGGTTGGGAAAAGCATCTTGATAAGGTAGATGCGGTGATTATCTGCACTCCTCCATTTGTCCATTGCAGAGAGATAGTTCGCTCTGCCTCGGAGGGAAAGCACATATTTGTTGAGAAGCCGCTCGCCCTCACGATGCGCCAGGCGGATAGAATCGTTAAAGCCGTTCAAGAAAACAACGTGCAATTGATGGTCGGCTATGTCCTGCGCTTCTTCCCATCCTTCAAAGCCTTAAAGGAGATTTTAGCTAGCGGAAGGATAGGAGAGCTTGTTGTGGCTTGGATAAACAGGATGGGCGGTCTTCCCAGAACATCTTGGCTATTTGACCCCAAGAAGAGTGGCGGAATGACGGTTGAGTTCAATACCCACGATATAGATTTCCTTCTTTGGCTGGGAGGGAAACCCTCAAAGGTTTATGGAAAAACCCTCAAATCGACCCCCGATTTGACGATTGAGGATAATGTATGGGCAATAATTGATTTTCCAAAGGGGATAGGCGTTCTCGGTTCCTCCTGGTCAAACCCGCTCGGTTTTTCAGCAGTGGGAATAATCGGGACAAGGGGCGTCGTAATTATGAAGGATTACGGAAAAGTTATCCTTAAAGAAGGCGACAAGGACCCAGAGGAATATCCTTTACCACAAGATGTTGACCCCTATTATGAAGAGCTTCTTTATTTCGTCAATTGCATAAGGGAGGGAAAACCAGTGGAGATAGATGCCGAGGTAGGCAAAAACGCCCTTCAGGTCTGCCTCGCTGTGCAGAATTCCTCCAAGAGAGGGACGGTGATCAGGCTATAATTTGAGGAAGATTTTCCCACTTTTACTCTTTTTTGCCAGCTTTTGCCTACCTTTAACCGTTAGAGTTGAGATAGCCAAGGGATGGAGCAATTTGTCCATCTCTTCTGATACCCCCTTCTCCTTCATTAATGCCTCTACTGGGGAGATAATAAACTCATCCCTTACTAATCTATCCATTGCCTTCCTTCGGAGGTCCGTTAGGAATTATTGCCTCAAAATCGTCTGCCCTAACGAAATAGAAGCATCCTACTTGACTAAGGAAGCGCAAAGATTGGGCTACGAGGTGAAAAGAAACGGAAGGGAAGCTTTCATTAGATTTGCAACGGATTCCGCAAGAAAGGGATTTCTTGAGAGGGTTAAAAATTATCGGTTAGACATCCTCACTTTTGAGGAGGATAAATTGGAAGCACGGATTGAAGTGGATTCAGGAGAAGGGAAAATGGTCTTGCCAGCCACTTCTTGTCTCCGAATAGTCCCAAATAGCGAATCGGAGAATTCCCTGCTGAAAATCTCTTTGGGCAAAGGAGGGAA
The DNA here is from genome assembly GCA_014360495.1 of bacterium. Taxonomy (NCBI): domain Bacteria; species bacterium. Next base: position 109,922 of record JACIXR010000004.1, on the reverse strand, counting down.
AGCAAAAAGATATAGAGGGGTGTTGGAAATCCGCACAAACAAGGATTTCCTTCCAATTTTGATAAATGAATTGGATTTGGAGGATTATCTCAAAGGTGTCTTGCCCGCTGAGATACCACAAGATTTTCCTGCAGAATGCTTGAAGGCACAAGCCATAATCGCCCGCACCTATGCCATTTACTCATTGGGTCGCCATAAGGCGGAAGGATTTGACCTCTGCAGCTCCCGTCATTGCCAGGTTTATCTCTGCTACGAATACGAAAAGGAAAAATTAAATAAAGCTATTGAGGATACGAAAGGAATAATTATAACCTATAACGGGAAACCTGCTTTAACCCCTTTCCATTCCTCATGCGGAGGGATAACGGAAGATGGAAGCGTATGGGGAATAGCCCTTCCCTATCTAAAATCAAGGATTGATGGTTCAAGCTCCTATGACCTCTCCAACGAGGAAAATCTTAAAAAGTTTTTAAAAGCAAAGGATTTCAATTGCCAATCGGCTACCAATTTTCGTTGGGTTCGCGAGTACGGGGAAGATGAATTGCAGAAGATTTTCTCTCGCTCCCTTCCAATTCTTCTTAATAATCCCGATTTCAAGTTGGGGAAAATAAAAGATATAAGAGTTAAGAAAAGGACGGCTTCTGGAAGGGTGAATTCGCTAATTATAGAAACCGAAGATAACGAAATAAGATTGGAAGGGGAATCCATTCGCTGGGCATTTGGCAATGGTCAAATTGCCTCTGAGGGAAGTTTGCCAAGCCTCCTGTTTTACATTGAGAAACAAAGCATAGGGGGAAAGAATTTATTTAAGATTATAGGTGGTGGCTCCGGACATGGGATAGGTTTCTGCCAATGGGGAGGTGGAGGTTTGGCAAGGAAGGGCTACAATTACTCTCAAATCATTTATTTTTATTTTCCTGGGGTGAACTTGAAAAAGCTTGAGGGAAAATGATAAAATAAATTTAAAATGTTGAAGGCTAAATTGAGATTGACTAGAGAAGATGGACTCCATGCAAGACCCGCCGCTCAGCTCGTGGCTTTAGCCCTAAAATACCCCAAGCTGGAGATAATTCTGGAGAAGGACGGCAGAGAAGTGAACGGTAAGAGCTTGAGCGCCATTTTAACCCTTCAAGGCGAGATGGGTGATGTCATAAGCTTTCGGATAAGTGGTGAAGGTGAGGAAGAATTTTGGGAAAATCTCAAACAAACGATACAAGGGGAGATATTGGAGATTGAAAAGGATTAAATGCCTCCCTGCGTCGCCGGGATTTGCGATAGGTAAAGCATACCTACTATCGCAAAAGGATTCCTTCTCCCTTAAGGTGAAGGGCGAGGAAGCCTTGCTCCTTCTTGAAAAAGCCAAGAGCAAATTGAGGGAGAATCTGCAATTGGATAGCGAAAAAGTGGGAGAGGAGGAAGGCGATATATTCTTTTCCCATATGCTTCTCCTTGAGGACCCTGAGATATGGGGTAAGGTAAACGAAAAGATAGAGGATGGGAAAAGCCTTGGCGAAGCTTTAAACGAAGTAGAGGACGAAGTTGTCTCTTTATTTGAATCCCTTCACGACGAGAGATTCAGAAGCCGAGCGGATGATATAAAGGATGTAATGCGAAGGATAAAGGAAGTTATAATTGGGAACGAGTTATTAATTCCTGAGGACTCAATAATAGTAAGCGAGGAAATACTGCCATCCCATATAGTGGAATTTGAAAGATGGAAGCCAAAGGGATTCATAAGTTCAGCGGGGAGTCCTTTTTCACACAGCGCCATCCTAGCAAGAGCGAAAGGAATTCCAATGTTAACATCTTGCCAACGGATTACGGAAATAGTCCGCAATGGAGAAATGTTGATTTTGGATGGAGAGAAAGGGGAAGTCATAATCGAACCATCCGATAGGCTTCAAAAAATCTATATGGAAAAGGAAGCACTGCGACAAAAAGAAGAGAGAGAAGCAATTGCCAAGAGGCATTTGCCAGCGATAACGAAGGAAGGGAAAAGAATCGTCGTTTATGCCAATGTGGGAAATCCCGAGGAAATTGAGGAAGCAAAGAAGATGGGAGCGGATGGGATAGGGATTTTCCGCACGGAATTCCTTCTTTTCCAGGGCGAGGATGCCCTTAGAAAAGAAACCCATTTGAGGGTTTATAGGATGGCGGGGAAGGTTTTCCATCCCAAACCAGTGCATATAAGGCTCTTTGATATCGGAGCTGATAAGCCATTCCAGTTCCTAAATCTTCCCAATGAGCCCAATCCCGCGCTTGGACTCCGAGGAATAAGGTTGCTCCTCAAGAGAAAGGAACTTCTCTACCCACAATTGGAGGCGATAATAGAAGCTCACGAAGAGTACCCAAATATTTCCATTATTTTGCCTATGGTTTCCTTCCCTGAGGAAGTAAAAGAGATAAAAGAGTTAGTGGGAGAAATCCCGGTGGGTATAATGGTTGAAACGCCAGCTTGTGCCCTTTGCCTTTCCAAGATGGCTAAATTCTGCGATTTCTTCAGCATCGGAACAAATGACCTCCTCCAATATACTCTCGCGGTTGACAGAGCGGGAAAAGATGTGAGCGAACTCTACAATCCCGCTCACCCTTCCCTTTGGCGGTTAATCAAAATCGCTGTAAAGGAAGCTAAGAGATATGGAAAGGAGATAGGGGTTTGCGGTGAAATCGCCGGTGAACGAACGTTTATACCGAGGCTGATAAGAATTGGCGTTGAACATTTAAGCGTTTCCCCCCGCTTCGTGCCAATAGTTAAGGAGATAATAAGGTCCCTCAACTTCCGCTATGCAGAAGATTAAAATCCTGCATATAATCCAATTTCTTCATTACGGCGGTATGGAACGCCTTATTGTAAATTTGTCAAGGCGAATGGATAGGAGCAAATTTGAAATCTCCGTATGCCTCCTTGAACCCTTTAGAGATGCCTCCTTTTCCGATAGACCTGTTTATATCATCCACAACGCCTTTGACCCAGAAGATTTCCCATCAGATGTAGAAATTGACAATGTATTTACACTGCTATTCGCTGGCTCAATATATGGGGGAACATGGATGGATGTTATTTTATCCAAACTTACTGAATATCCGGAGCTCAAAGAACTTTTCAAACTCTGTCCATGGACCTCTCATAGCGTTGTCGTGCGAGAGGAACTTAGAGCTACCTACCTTTTGCTCCCTTTAGAATTTAACGAATCCGACTGGTATTTTTATTCAGGCAAGCTCTTTGAATATATGGGGGCAAGACGTCCTATTCTAAGCATTGGCTCAAAATACAACCTCGCTGGGAAATTGATTGAAAAACTTGGAATAGGGACAAATTGTGAAACGGCAGAAGAAGTAGAGGAGTTCTTGTTGAGGGCATTAAAGAACTTTTACATTGAACACAAAATAGAAAAGATAGAATGGGAGAAGGTCAAGGAATTCAGTTGGGAAAATCAAGCGAGGAAAATCGGAGAAATCCTGGAAAAACATGCCCAATAAAAAAATTCGTCTCCTCCAAATCATCCCCTCCCTGGACATTGGTGGTGCTCAGAGGTTTCTCGTTGATTTATGCAAGAATTTTGACAAGGAAAAATTTGAAATAGCGGTCTGCGTCTTGGTAAGGAAGACGCATTCCTTCCTGGAATCCGAATTAAGACGAAATCGCATCCCTATGTTCTTCCTCAATCTCCGCTGGACATTCCACCCCTTAACCATTTCCCGTCTCACGAATCTCTTTAAATCATTTAAACCCGATGTCATCCACACCCATTTAAGAGCTATTCGCTATGTCCTCATCCCCTCACACCTTGCCCGTATTCCAGTCCACATCCACACAATCCACAACTTAGCTAAATACGATACATCCTTTTTCTTCAGAGGCTTAAACCGGATGGCGTTCAAATATCTCAATGTAATACCGGTCAGCATTTCAAAGGAAGTAGCGCGCTCGGTTAAAGCAACTTATGGAGTTGACTCTGTTGTTATTTACAACGGGATTCCCTCAAGGGAATATTTCAGGGATAGAAGGAAAGGTGATAATCTAATCAAGATTTTGAACATAGGAAAGTTCAAAAAAGCCAAGAACCATCTTCTCCTCGTGGAAGCATTCTCCAAAGCTGTTAAAGAAATGCCCAATCTAAGACTTCATTTAGTAGGAGATGGGAGTTTGAGGAGAAAAGTGGAAAATAGAGTTAAAAAGCTTGGATTGGAAGAGAAAGTTTTCTTTTGGGGTTGGCGTTCCGATATACCAGAGATTTTAGCAGATTGCGATATCTTCGCTTTGTCATCAGACTGGGAGGGTTTTGGAATCGTTCTAATAGAAGCAATGGCGAGCGGAAAACCAATTGTAGCTACCGATGTAGGAGGAATACCAGAAGTGGTTGAAGATGAAATCACGGGGATTCTCGTTCCTCCTCGCGATCCCGAAGCCCTTGCAAATGCGATTTTGCGATTGGCGAAAGACGAGAAGTTAAGAAAAGAGTTTGGTGAAAGAGGCAGGGAGAAAGCTATAAAAGAGTTTGATATAAAAATCGCTGTAAAAAATTACGAGAGGGTTTATCTTCAAAATCTTGAGATGAGGCAAAGATGGAAAAATTCCTTATAATCAGGATGAGCTCTCTCGGAGATGTAATCTTGTCAACCCCTGTTCCTCAGGCGATAGAGGAGGAAGCTCCCGATGCTTTCATCTGCTGGCTTGTGGAGGAAAGAAACGCCTCCATCCTCAAAAACAACCTTTATATAGATGAGCTCGTTGTTTCAAGGAAAAGCATCAAGGGAATTTTGAGCGCGTTAATTGAGTTGAGAAAAAGGAAATGGGGTATGTGTCTTGACCTTCAATCCCTGTTCAAATCCGCCATATTCGCTTTTCTTAGTGGAGCCAAAAAGAGAATAGGAAAGGAAAAAGTGGAAAGAGGTTCCCACATATTCTATGATTCTTGCGTTCCCAATGTTCCTTTCTTTCACGCAGTTGAGAATAATTTGCTCGCCGCTTATGTTGCTTTAGATATTTCAAATCGCAACAGGATGAATATAGAGAGCAATATTCTCAAGGTCAAGAAGAAGGCTTTGGTTCTCAAGCCTAAAATTTATCTAACCGATGAAGAACGAAGAAGGGCAGAGAAGTCATTGAATACCGAAAAACCGATAGTAGCTCTCTGTCCCGGAACGACTTGGGATTCCAAGAGATGGCTTCCTGAACGATGGGCAAGAGTAGGAGATGCTCTTATGGAAGATGGTTTCCAAGTCGTTTTCATAGGTGGAAAACAAGATGTTTTTCATACACGAGATATAATAAGATATATGAAGCATCGCCCGATTGATTTAACGGGAAAAACGAGTTTAAGAGAAGCAGCAGCGGTGTTGGAGAAGTCGTTGTTGGCGATTTCGGTTGATTCAGGTGCTATGCATATGGCCTCAGCGGTAGATACTCCTGTAATCGCCCTCTTCGGTCCCACGAACCCTAAAATACAGGGACCGTATGGAGAGAAAAACGAAGTTCTTTATAAGAAATTGCACTGTAGTCCCTGCAGAAAGAGAATTTGCCACCATAAAGAATGTATGAAATTGATAACGGAGGAGGAAGTAATTGATGGGGCCAGGCTCAAACTCTCAATTTAGCAAAAAGAAAGTTCTTTTCATTGCTGCCCATTGGTTTAATGGTGGTATGGAAAGAAGTTTAAAGGCGATAATTGAAAACATGTCTCCTGAATGGGAGCGTGAACTTGCGATTTTAAGAAGGATAAGGACGAAAATCGAAGAAGAGAAAATGGGAGGATTCCCCTATCCTAAAAACTCAATGATAACTCTCATAGAGGCAGGAACAATTATCACTATTTTCCTCTCTTTGATTAAATTGTTCAAAGAAAGACAGCCTCACATCATCTCCACTCATATAACTCCAAGTGGCGCCAGGCGGAATGCACCTCCACAATATTTAACTCATTCGTCGAAGGAACCTCTAAAGCTCGCCCTTCAACGAGTTGGATTCCCCTTTGCTCGCATTTATCTCCTACTAGCAGGTGCGTGGGAATCGTTTTTAGCTGCTATTTTACCTTCCAAGATTGAAGACTTATATTGGCGGCTTTGGAAAAGAAAATTGGCATGAAAAGGATTTTAGTATTAAACCAGAATTTCATCGGGGACGTCATCTTCACTCTTCCCGCTATAAAGACCCTGAAGGAGGGCTACCAAACCACTCCTATAGATGTCGTGCTAGGAGCCAACGGCGCAGAGGTATTGAAGAAAAATCCTTGGATAGATTCGATATTCGTTCGCCCGAAAAGAGTGGAAGAGAAAAGAGAATTGTTAAAACAAATAAAGACGAGAAATTATGATATGTGCTTATCTTTTTCCTCAAAATCCGTGGAATTAGCTCTCCTTTCTTTTCTGAGTGGATGCAAAAGGCGCTTTGGTTTCTTCAATCCTGCAACCTTTCTTTTCTATAATTTTACGATAAAGGAAAACCCTGAAGACCATTGCGTCTTAGATTATGTCAAGCTGGCGATTGCAGCTGGAGGGAGAAAATCAACCTTAATCCCCGAGATTTTTCTATCGGAAGAAGAAACTAATAGGGCAAGGGAATTGGCTGATGCACTTACAAAAGAAGCTAACGAGCCAATCTTTGGTATCCTTCTCGGAGGGAGCACCACATTTAAGAGATGGCACCTACCTACCTTAAACGAACTTCTTAATATGCTCAAAGCAAAGGGGAATGTTTTTTTATTCGGAGGAACAGAATTTGAGGAGCTTGGTAGGACCTTAGAACAGGAAAAAATTCATAACTTAGCTGGACACCTTTCCCTACGAGAATCCATAGCTCTGCTCAAATTTTGCTCTGTTTTCGTTGGTCAGGATAGTGGACTCACTCACATAGCTGCTTGTTTGGGAGTGCCGACTTTGGGCATCTATACCGCAACCGACCCTAAAAGAACTTCTCCGCTTGGCGCAAAGGTTCGTGTGCTTTATAAACCAATTTCTTGTTCTCCTTGCTGGAGTAAAAAGAAATGCAGGAAACCAATATGCCTCAAGACACTAAACGCCAAGGAAATAGGCGAAGAAATTGAAAAATTGATGGTGATGGAAAATGAATAAACCACGGCTTCTTATGGCAATGAGAGGAGATTTTGTGGGAGAACCCGCAAAGGGTGCTTTGCATTTTTCAAGGGATATAGCCCTATACCTATCAAGATTTATGGATGTTTATTTACTGGGCAAGGACGATAAGGAAAATAAAAGAAAATTCTGGCGAGAAAAGAAGATAGAGGGAACAACATTTTCCTTCTTAGACCCTTATCTTAATAGACCATTTATAGGGAGACCTTTTGATACCTTCGTCACATTGCGAAAAGCTTGGAAGGAAATTGAAAAGACGAATCCCGATATCATTTATCTCCAAGAGATTGATTTTCTCCCCCTTACTAATCTTAGAAAGCCGGCGATTCTCCATATCCATGGATGCTTCAAAGAAATGCTTGCCCTTAGATATCCCAGGCTTTGGAAACTGAGAAGATATATCCCCAATTGGTTTGCCAATTACATCCAGGGGCTTTTACATATTTTCCTTATCAAGAGATACTCGCCCTATTTGAAAAAAATTCTAATAAGCGCTGACAAATCACAACTCTCCTATCTTAAGGAAAAGGAACCCTTGCTAGGTGAGAAGGCGTTATTTGTCCCCCTTTTATTGGATACCGATACTTTCGTTCCTAAAGATAGGTTAGAAGCGAGGAAAATTTTGAACCTTCCTGATGACCATTTCATCTTCCTCTTCGTCGGCGGATTAGACCCCCTAAAGGCACCCAATATCCTCATTCATGCCTTCAAAATTTTCAAGCAGCAAAATCCCAATAGTCTTCTCCTTCTAATCGGAAAGGGAACCCTTGAAAAGAAACTCCGGACTTTGGTTGAAGGGCTCGATTTAGAAAAAGATGTGATTTTTTTAGGAAAAATTCCCCATAGTAACTTGCCAATATATTACAATGCAGCGGACACATTTGTCCTCCCATCTCTTTATGAGGGGATACCTCTTGTTTCCCTTGAAGCTCTCTCCTGTGGTATCCCTATCGTCGTATCATCCGCTATCGGAACAAGCGAATTCATTCAACCTGGAGTCCAAGGATTTATCGTAGAAGAGGGAGATGTAGAATCACTGGCTTCTGCCCTTCAGCAGGCTGTGAGATTGCCACCCGAAACAAGGGGATTGTGTCGGGAAATAGCTCTCCAATTCTCTAGAGAACGCGTGGGAAAGCTTGTTAAAGATATCCTCTTCGGCTTGTTATCTCAATAAGCCCCAACAGGTATTTATCCTTTCATAAATTCCGGAAACTATAGCCTTGAACTTGCTGAAGTCCTCATCTATCCCTATTGCCCTCCCCAATTCGTAAGGATTGGACCAAGGCTTAACCTCTCTTAAACTGGTGGTAACCGCACAGAGAAATCCAGCATTTTTTACCAATCGGACTATTCCCTTATTGTAAATACCGCTCGGATAGGCAAATGCGAAAACTTGCTTCCCTAATCCTTCCTCAAGCTCCCTTTTTGACTCTTCTATCTCCCATTTCGCCTCCGTTAGAGGGATGTTCGTCAATTCAGGGTGATGAACCGTATGGGCGCCGAATTCTATCCCCTCCCCGTTCATTTCTCTTATCTCATTCCAAGATAACATCAATTCTTTTCCTAAACAGGGAGGAATCTCTACATCGCATCTTTTTATCAGCTTTTCTATAAGAACTTTCTTCCTCTTTTCGGATACCTTCTTTAACCTTTTTATTATCATTTCCCTCGCAATATATCTCCTTTTTTCTCCTCGTAGATTGAATCTCCCTATCCCTTCCAATGACAATTCCTTTATGCTGGTATGGGAAATTGCAAAGGAAACCTTTGCTTCCCAAGGCGTTTGCTTCCCATCTATATATGAGGTAGTGAGAAAAATAGTCGCTGGAACTTTATTTTCCTTTAAAATAGGATAAGCTAAGAGATAATTGTCTTTGTATCCATCATCAATCGTTATCGCTACGGAATTCTTGGGGAAAGGCTCCCTTTTATGGATACAATGCGCAATAATTGAAAGGGGAATGACTTCAAAATTTCTGCATAAAAATTCTATTTGCTCTCGGAAAGAGTTGATATCGATGCAGGGCGGGGTAGACCTGATTATCCTTTTTCTCGGTGAAAAACGATGGTAAGATAGTATATATAAAGGCAATCTTCCCTCTACTATTTTGCGAGCTATAAGTGCGTCTAAAATCCCAAGTTTTTCAAGAAAATAGTAAGGAGACCTTTGGATTCTCTCTACTCCTTTTGGTTTCATACAAAATTATTCTATAATCCAATTGAATATCTGGCAAAAATGAATAAAATCTAAATATATGATGAATGTTGAAGGGTTCTTAGAGGAGTATATAAAAGAACTGGATTCCCTTCTCTCTTGGCTGAAGAAAGAGAGGGAGAAAATAGGCATATGCTGTGCTAAAATCATCAAAGCTCTTGAAGATGGAGGCAAGGTTCTGCTTTTCGGCTGTGGCGGCTCCGCCGCCGATGCCCAGCATATCGCCGCCGAGCTAATCGGCAGATTTAAGAGAGAAAGAAAACCGCTTCCCGCCCTCGCCCTAACAACTAACACATCCATCCTTACAGCTTTGTCCAACGACTATTCTTTTGATGTCGTCTTCGCCCGCCAAGTAGAGGCATTAGCTAGCGAAAAGGATATCGTTATCGGCATCTCAACAAGCGGGAAGTCAAAAAGCGTGATTGAGGGAGTGAAAACGGGAAAGAGAAAGGGTGCCTACACAATCGCTTTAAGCGGCGGCGAGGGAGGCGATTTAGCAAAGGAAGCCGATATGGCTTTCGTCGTTCCCTCAAAGAATACCCCCCTAATCCAAACCTTCCATCTTATGATTGGGCATCTAATCTGCGAGGCAATTGACCAGCATTTCGGCTCAGAAAATGAAGAAAAGAAGGCTTAAGGAAATACTGAATAGCTTCAAGGAGTTGGAAATCGTCGTCCTCGGCGATTTAATCCTTGACGAATACAACATCGGAAGGGTCAACCGGATATCGCCGGAAGCACCCGTCCCCATTGTGGAGATTGAACACCGTTTCTTCGTTCCCGGAGGCGCCGCTAACACGGCGGCAAATATCACTGCATTGGGTGGAAAATGTAAGCTTTTAGGAGTTATCGGAGATGATGAATACGGCAAATTCCTCTTAGAAGAATTAATGAAAAGAGATATTGATATTCAGGGAATCATAGTAGACCCTTCCCGTCCCACGACTTGCAAGAACAGGATTATCGCTCACACCCAGCAGGTCGTGAGGATAGATAGGGAAAGCAGGAAACCAATTGAGGGCGAGATTTTAGCAAAAGCAAAGGAAAAAATCCAAAAATTAACGACAAACAAAGGCATAATAATAGCATCTGACTATAATAAGGGCTTCTTCCATCCGGAAGTTGCCAAACTCCTCGTTGAAGTAAGCGAGCCACACGATTGCCTCCTCATAGTAGACCCAAAGCCTCAAAACATCAACCTCTTCAAGGGCGCCTTTCTTCTCTGTCCCAACGAGAAGGAAGCCCGCTTCGCCGTTGGCGATGCAACGGAATCTCTCCCGATAGATGAGGTGGGAATGAGGCTCCTTAGGCAATTGGAGGCAAAGGGGGTCTTGATAACAATGGGCGAGAGAGGAATGAGACTCTATAAAGAGGACGAAGAAATTCATATCCCCGCGCTGGCTACGGAAGTTCACGATGTAACGGGAGCCGGCGACACTGTTATGGCTTCTCTGGCTTTGAGTTTGAAGGCGGGAACTTCCCTCAGAGAGGCAATGGAAATTGCCAGTATAGCTGCCGCAGTTGTTGTGAGGAAACTAGGCACTGCTCAGCCCACTCCAAGAGAAATGCTGGAGCTTGTGGGTCAACTGCCACAGGAATGAAGATGGAAAAGATAATTGAAAGGGAGAAAATCGCTGATTTAGTAGGAAGATTGAGGTCGGAAGGGAAGAGGATAGTTTTCACGAACGGTTGCTTTGACATCATCCATTTAGGTCATATCCGCTATTTAAGGGAAGCGAAAAGCAAAGGCGATATTCTCATTGTTGGTTTAAATAGCGACGAATCGGTGAGAAAAATAAAGGGAGAAAGTAGACCCATTATGGGGCAGGAGGAAAGGGCGGAGATATTAGCGTCCTTGGAAATGGTGGACTTCGTGGTCATCTTTGAGGAAACCGTCCCCGATGAGCTTATCAAGTTGATAAAGCCCGATGTCCATATCAAGGGAGGAGATTATCAATCACCCGATGAGCTTCCCGAGGCTAAATTGGTTCGTTCATTGGGAGGACAGGTTATGATAGCGAAGGGAGTTGAAGGGAAGTCCACAAGCAATATAATAAAAACTATAGTGGAGAGGTATTGCAAGAAATGAAAATCATAGGCATAATTCCCGCCCGCTATTCCGCAACTCGCCTGCCTGGAAAACCCTTAGCGAACATCTGCGGGAAACCTCTTATTCAATACGTTTACGAACAGGCAAAAAAATCTAAACTCTTGGAGGATGTCCTGGTTGCTACAGACGACGAACGAATCTTGAAAGCTGTTGAGAAATTCGGGGGCAAGGCTGTTATGACCTCTCCCTCTCATCCTTCTGGAACAGACCGCTGCGCTGAGGTTGCGAGAAAAATTGATTGCGATTTCGTCATAAATATCCAAGGGGACGAACCCCTAATTCCGCCGGAGGTCATTGATAAAGTAGCTGAGGCGCTAAGGGAAAGCGATGAGGTAACCCCTATGACCTCAGCTGCAACCTTAGCAAACAATGAGGAAAGGGGTAATAGCAATGTGGTGAAAGTAGTTACCGACCGAAATGGGATAGCTCTTTATTTTTCCCGCTCTCCAATCCCCTTTTATCGCAATCCCATCGCTCCCACATTAAGACACATCGGAATCTATGGCTATAGAAAGGATTTTCTCCTCAAATTCGTTTCTCTTCCCCAAACTCCCTTGGAAAGGACTGAGTCATTGGAACAATTGAGGGCTTTGGAACACGGCTTCAAGATAAAAATCGTTCTCGTTGATTATAGCCCAGTCGGCGTTGACACTCCTGAGGACTTGGAAAGGGTGAGAAAACTATTGGGATGCAAGTGAAAATCGGAAATGTCGTTGTAGGTGGAGATAAACTTGTTCTGATAGCGGGGCCATGTGTTATTGAAAGCGAGGAGCTCTGTCTTGAGGTAGCCTTCAAATTAAAAGAGATATGTGAAAAATTGAAAATAGGATATGTTTTCAAATCCTCCTATGACAAGGCTAACAGAACATCAATAAGCTCATTTCGCGGTCCCGGATTGGCGAAGGGATTGGAGATACTCCAAACGGTAAGGGAAAAGGTAGGAGTCCCCGTTCTAACGGATGTCCATTCCCCAGCTGAAGCCTCAATCGTTGGCAGAATCGTTGATGCTCTACAGATTCCCGCATTTCTATGCCGGCAGACTGACCTTTTGTTATCAGCCGGCAGGACAGGAAAGCCAATAAATGTCAAGAAAGGGCAATTCCTCGCTCCCTGGGATATGCGTTATGTTGTTGAGAAGATTGAAAGCACGGGCAATAAAAACATCCTTCTCTGCGAGAGAGGAACTTCTTTTGGCTATAACAACTTGGTGGTAGATTTCCGTTCATTGGTCATTATGAAAAGTTTCGGCTACCCTGTTGTTTTTGATGCAACGCATAGCGTGCAGATGCCCGGAGCGGGAAAGGGAGTTTCTGGGGGAGATAGGGAAATGGCTCCCTATCTATTAAGAGCCGCCTGCGCTGTTGGCGTTGATGCTATATTCCTTGAAACCCACCCAGAGCCAACAAAAGCTCTATCCGATTCAGCGACAATGCTCCCCTTAAATAGCCTGTTCCCAATTCTTGAATTAGCCGTGAAGATATTCCGTATAGTCAAAGAAAGTGAGGGCTAAGACAACCCTTTCTCATCAAGAAACGACAAAGGCGCTTCGCCTGTTCAATTGGGGAGCAATAATAGGCACCTGCGCCTACAACCTTTGGACTGGTGTCTTCATAACGGGATTCGCTCTCTATTTGGGAGCAAAGAGCTTGGAAATAGGTTTATTGGGAGCAATTCCAGTCCTCGCGGGCGTTGTTCAACCCCTTGCTTCTTTCTGGGCGGAGAAATCAAGACTAACGAGAAAATTCTTCACCAACATATTCTACATCTTCTCCATCCTATTTTGGATACCCATCATCTTCCTTCCATTCTTCAAATCCCTCTCCTATTCCCTATTTCTTTTCTTCGCTTCTTACACCCTTTTTAATATATTTATTTCTCTCACAAATCCACCCTATGTCAGCTGGTTGGGTGATATCGTTCCCGAGGATATCAGGGGACGATATTTCGCACGCAGAAATATGTATGCTGGATTGGCAGGGATGGTCGTTTCCTTATCTATGGGAAGGCTCGTAGATGTATTGCCTAAAAAGATAGCCTTCCCTCTCGTCTTCGCAACCGCTGCCTTATTCGCCATAGTTGAGATAATCATAATATTTCTACAACCGGAACCCTATAGAGAACCTCAAAAAGACCTTTCTCTTATCCATGAGCTCGTCCTTCCGCTTAAGGATAAAAACTTCAAATTTTATACCTTTTTCATATCCCTTTGGAATTTCGCAGTGATTATGCCCGGGCAATTCTTCTCGGTTTTTATGCTCAAATATCTCCACCTCTCCTATACAACGATTGTCTTGGTATCTATCTCCTCAGGGATAGCAGGGCTCCTTGCTCAACCTTTCTTCGGCTACCTCGCCGATAGATACTCAAATAAAAGCATCCTCCTTTTAACAAGCCTCCTCGCTTCCCTTATCCCCTTTTTCTACATTTTTATGACCCCACGCTTTCCCACCCTTTCGCTTATTCTTCTTTATCTGGTGAATATCTTCGCCGGCGCTCTCTGGGCGGGTATTATGCTAACCCAGTTCAACCTACTCCTTATGTTCTCCCCTCCTATTAAAAGGATGTCCTATGTCGGTATTCATTCCGCCCTCGTCTCCCTCACGGGGGCTGTCTCTCCTTTCCTTGGGGGCTTGATAGTGAACGCCTTAAAAGGACTACACATCACCTTTTTAGCCCTTGATTTAACGAATATAAAAATTCTTTTCATTCTCTCCACCGTTCTGCGCCTACTCTCGCTTTCACTTCTTCGGACAATAAGGGAATACAGAGAGGAAGAATCTCCCTTAGAACTTGTAAGGGACATTGTGCCTAGAAAACCTATAGGAACCCTTAGGGCGCTCCGCTTGCTGGCAAGCGGAAAGGAAGAAGAAAAAATAAAGGCTATAAAAGCTTTGGCAATTCCACACTCTTCCCTCGCAATTGATAATTTGATAAACCTCCTTCAAGACCCAAATCCCGAGGTGAGAAGAGAAGCGATAATAGCTTTGGGAGAAATAGGCAATGAGAAGGCGATTGAAGCCCTAGAAAGATATTTAGAAACCGAAAAGATGTTCGCAAGCGAAGTTTTGGAAGCTTTAGCGAAGTTGGGACGGAGAAGGGAAATAACTCTTAAGGCAACTTATGAATTAGACACCCTCGGCGCGGAAAAACTGCCCTCACTTTTGCAGGAAGAGGAAGATGAGGAAATTTTAGCACACATTTCTTACTATCTGGCTAAATCGGGAGAAAAATCCGCATTGAGCAGTCTTCTTAGCATCAGGGAAAAGTTCAAGTCTCCCCTTTTCAAAAGACAATGGATTTATTCTATTGGAAAATTGATGGGAATAAATCTCTACCCCTTGCTTTCTTTAGACCTCCTAACCTTATACCAGCGTGTGGAGAGCATATTGAGAAGAGTTGGTAAGGGAAAGAGAAGGATTAGAAGGGGAATAATGCTCGCCTTACGCCATTTTGGGAAGGGAAATTACAAGAAATTCGCGGAGAGATTGGCGAAATTCTCCGATTTAGGAAAATTGAGCGAGGAGGAAAGAGTTGTAGCGAACTTCTTTTTGGAGCGGGAAGATATCTCACCTGAAGAAGCAACACTCCTCGCCCTTATTCTTATGAAAGCAATATAAGTTAGACTTGCTAAAATGAGAACCACCTCTTTTTATACCAACCAAAGAGGAAGACTGCTTTAGATGCGAGCTCGGAATATGCGTGACAATCTCATTTCCCAAGCCTTAGGTTGGGAAAATCTTAGCAAACCTAAAAAGTTAAAGCACAGATATAAAAGTCAAAGACTTTTCATAATTAGGCAGTATGTATATTAGGCTAGCCAATGAATCTTGCAACAAAACCGAGAATCACACATTGATTTTCTATTTGACTTGATTTCGCGTATAATTACAATAAGTTAAAAAACAAAACCTTGCAGAGGAGGGATTTTAGATGAACGGAGATATGGAAAGGGAGTTTCAGAACCCCACAAGTGAGTATCGCCTGGCTCCCTTCTGGTTTTTAAATAGGGATTTAAGGGATGAGGAATTGATAAGACAGATAAAAGAGATGCACGAGAAAGGGGTGGATGGGTTCATCCTTCACGCCCGCCATGGACTCCTCACACCCTATCTTTCGGAAGAATGGTTTGAGAGAATCCGCACCTGCATAGAGACAGCCAAGAAATTGGATATGAAAGCTTATCTCTACGACGAGAACAATTGGCCCTCCGCCAATGCCGATGGTAAGATTGTCGCGGAAAATCCCTACTACCGAATGTCAGGTTTATACTTAGCCCATAGGTTGGAAATAAAGGCAGGAGAAAAAGTTTCCCTGAAAATAAACAAGATGGATGAACTCATTGCGGTTGTTGCTTTCCCATTGGAGGATGGTAAAATTAAGAACTTTTACAGTGGTGGTATCCTCCTTAACGATTTTGTGAAGGACGATGTATTTGAATGGGTAGCTCCCCAATCCAGTGATTTTAGAGTCTATGTTTTCTCTCGCAGATACCTCACCTCTGGTCTCTTTTTCGGCTCAGCTGTTGATACTCTAAATCCGGACGCAATAAAGAGGTTCATAGAGCTAACCCATAAGGAATATGCGAAACGATTCAAGGACGAATTCGGCTCCACTGTTTGGGGAATCTTCACCGATGAACCCGCTATGGATTACAACCCCTCTGAGGCGATTCCCTGGACAGCCAGCCTCCCTTCCCTCTTTGAGAGAAGATTTGGATATTCCCTCTATAAAGCCCTCCCAGCCCTCTTTGAAGATGTTGGACCTCTAACTCCCATGGTCCGCGCCCACTTCCGAGACACGGCAACGGAAGCATATGTCTCCGCTTTCTTCAAGCAGATTTATGAGTTCTGCGATAAGGTGAACCTTAATTTCATCGGGCATGTCCTATCTGAGGGTGAACTCTATCACCATACACGCCATCAGGGAGATTTCTTCCGCGGTGCTCAATATATGCATTTCGGGGGAGTTGACCTCCTCTGCGAGCTCACCTGGCCGCAACCGGATACTCCCTGGGGCTTAAACAATCTCGTCGGTCCTAAGTTTGCCTCCTCCGCCGCCCATCTTTTGGAAAAGCCAAGAGTTATGTGCGAAGCATTCGGTTTGGCTTCCCAATGGGGAATATCCTTAAATACCTTGAAATGGCTTACGGACTGGCTAATAGCCTTGGGAGTTAATTTGGTTATGCCCCACGCGTTTTATTACTCCATTCAGGGATTCAGAAAATGGGAATGCCCACCTGATGAGTTCTATCGTGCTCCCTTCTGGAAATATTATAAGAAGTTCGCGGACTATGTAGCTCGCCTCAGCTATATCTTCTCCCACGGCAATCATATCGCCGATGTAGCCGTCCTTTACCCCATCAAATCTATGTGGGCTTCAATCACTCCTCAACCAACAAGGGAAACGGAGAAAATTATCCTTGGATTCAACAAGACAAGCGAGGCGCTTCTGAGAATTGGATTCGACTTTGATTACATCTCTGAGGAAATTCTCCAACAAAGGACACTATTCCAAAGGGGTAAAATCTGGGTTATGGACGAGACATGCTCCGATGTCCTTGAGGAATATAAAGTTCTTGTTCTCCCAACCCTAACGATGTTATCCTGGGAAACTGTGGAAGTGATAGAGGATTTTCTAGCGGAGGATGGAAAGGTCATCGCTCTGGGCTCGCTTCCCCACACATCCTTTGAGGCGGGTGAAGACAGGGAACTATTGGAGAGGCTGTGTTTCCTCTTCGGCGTGGAGCCCGAAGAGGCGAAATTGAATCCGGAGAAAATGGAGAAGAAGATTTACAGGAAGAAACACGAGAAAGGCGAGGCTATATTCATAAGAGGCGCCCATGACCTCCCACAAGAGGAATTGGAACAAGAGCTGTTCTCCATTTTGAGCGAAATCATTGAACCAGATATGTTGGTGCTTGAGGATAAGAAACCCGCACGCGATATCGTTTCCCTCCATTATATGAAGGGAGAGAAAAGCTTTTACTTCTTTGTCAATACATCAAGACACAGAACAGTCAGCTTCCAGGCAGAGCTATCGGAGGGAGGGATTCCCCTCGTTTGGAACGCCGAGACCGGAAAGCTGGAATCCTTCCCATTCAAATGGCAGGAGAAGAGAGGTAAGACCATTTTAGATATAACCTTGCCTCCAAACAATTCCTTGCTCATATCGCTTGAGGAAGAACTTCCCGAGGAGCTTATGCCTAAGGAAAAGAAAACTTTCTCCCAAGAGGAACCCGTTTTCCTGCAGGAAAAGTGGCAATTCAAAACTGCCAAACCTAACGCTCTTCCCTTGAGGAACTGGAAATATGAGATGTCCTCAAGGGTCACAGGCAGGGATAGCGATACCTACCTCCATATATACAAGACTAGCTTTGAGGTTGAAGCCGTTCCAGAGAAGGCAAAGTTGATTATGGATGGAGGGATAAACGAACCTGTATGGAACGAGAGCGCTACGAAACACATAGAGGTATTGATAAACGGTGAGCAAGTGAAAAATTGGGAACCCGACGATTATCTTGATAGGTTTATGTTTTCAGCTGATGTTTCCTCCCTATTAAAGCAGGGCATAAACGAAGTTGAGATAAGATGCGCAGCTGGCTTATATGAACCGGTTAATTTAGCACACCCACCAATCCTCATCGGCGATTTCGCCCTGAGAAGGAAAGACGAAGAATGGGTTATCGCCAAGGAACCCGGAGAGGCACGGATTGGCGAATGCTGGACTACTTTCGGATATCCCTTCTACTCCGGCATAGCCATATATTCTCAAAAGATACATATTGGAAAGATTGCGGGGAAGAATGTCGTCGTTAGGATGGAGAAGGTTGGAGAACTTGCTGGGATAAAGGTCAATGGCGAGCTCGTGGATGTTCGCCTATGGGAACCCTTTGAAGTGGATATCACGAATTTCGTGAAGGAAGGAGAGAACTTGTTGGAGATAGAGGTCGCCAATACAATGCAAAATCTCATCGTGGGAGAACCCAAGCCCTCCGGACTGTTGGGTAAGGTTGAAGTGCTTATAAGAGGATGACGAAGTTTCTAATTTTACTTTTCTTCCTTGTACCCCTCGCTCTGCCCTGGGAGACCTCCCAGAAGTTGCTCCATAACCTCAACTGCCTTGGCGAGGGAGCCACTCAAGCAGGTCTTTCGCTCCTTTTGATACACTCCGAGGATTTATTTGAAGATGCGAACTTGCAGACTAAGACTCTTGGTGCCATTGCCCTTCTTTCAGAAAAAACGAATTTTCAAACAAAATCATTAGCAGCGATTTCTTTACTCGTTAGTCCTTCTTGTATAAATGTGAAGGAGAAAATTGGAGACGATTGCTTAAACGCTCTTTTGACAACGGGCACTGTTACCTTAGGCTTGAAATATCTAACCCATAGCAAAAGACCAAATGGAGAATCCTACGATTCATTTCCCTCAGGGCATACCTCTACCTCATTTGCCATTGCCTCCGTCCTCTCCCGCTATCATCCAGAGAACAAACTCATCTATTATCTATTGGCAACCGGGGTGGCGATTGCGAGGGTGCAGTCGGGAGCGCATCATACCATAGATGTAATAGGTGGAGCTATAGTGGGGCTTTGGGGAGGGAAAATGGCTTTGGAGGGCAAAGGCATTTTGCCTTTTATAAAGAAAAATTTTTGAAAGGAGGAAAACAAAATGAAAAAGAGCATCAATGTCTGGGCTTTCCCACCAAACCTCTCAACAAAGGAACTCTTCCAGCTGGCTAAAGAGGCGGGCTTGGATGGAGTAGAGGTGATAATCGGAGAGCAGGCAAATCCTCCTTACACTCTTCCCCTTTCCATAAGCGAGGAGGAGGCGAAGGAGTTCAGGAAGGAAGCTGAGAAGGCGGGAATTACGCTGGGAACAACCCTCCCCGGCTTTCATTGGCAGGTAAGATTGACCTCTCCCGACCGCGCAATAAGGGAGAAATCCATAGAGCAGACAAAGATTTGCCTCCGCATCAATCGTTGGCTTGGAGCGGATGTCCTCCTCTTGGTGCCGGGCACTGTATCACCCGAGGAGCCCTACGATGTTGCGATAGAAAGGGCAAGGGAAGGCATCAAACAACTCATAGGCGAGGCGGAGAAGAACAAGGTCTTTATCGGGGTGGAAAATGTTTGGAACAAGATGTTTATGTCGCCCTTAGAGATGAGGGATTTCATAGATTCCTTCCAAAGCGAGTGGGTTGGAGCTTACTTTGATGTCGGCAATGTCCTCAATTTCGGCTTTCCCGAGCAATGGATAAGGATATTGGGGCAAAGGATAAAGGCGGTCCATGTCAAGGACTTCCGCCTCTCCGCGGGAAACATCCATGGATTCGTAAATCTTCTGGAGGGAGACGTGAACTGGCCAGAGGTAAGCAAGGCGCTGAAGGAGATTAATTATCAAGGCTTTATCACTGCCGAGCTTCCCGCCTATAAATTCCATCCCGAACTTCTGATTTTTGAGACCGCAAAGGCTTTGGAAGCTATAATTCAGGGATAAAAAGGAGGTAGATAAATTATGAAAAGCACAAACATCGGCATCGTTATGCTCAACGATGAAAGGGAGCATGTGTGGCGGGCAAACAACCCGGAAAATATGAGGGTTTGCCAGGAATGGGCGAAGCTGATTAGGGCAAAGCTGAGAAATGTTGATGGGACGACACCTGAGGTCATCGTGGCGTCAAAGATAATAACGAGCGTGAGAGTTGCCCAGGAAATGGGAGAAGAACTGGCAAGGGCTAACTGCAAGCAGGTGATAATGCTCTACAATGTCTGGGATTTTCCCTTCCTTGCATGGCCATTCCTCAACAGCCTCGGCAAGGTGCCCGTTTTAAGCCTCTCCAATAACAACGGACAATTCCCCGGCAATGTGGGATTGCTCGCAACTGATGGGGCTCTTCGCCAAGCAGGAATAAGAACTCATAGGATAATCGGCGAGATAGATGACGAGGAAACGCAAAATAAGGTAATAGATTGGTGCCGAGCAAGCCTAGCCTACACCACAATCCAAAACGAGGTCTACGGTTGCTATGGCGGACATTCAATGGGTATGGAAACCGGCTACTTCCATCTCGTCCCCACAATCAAGACATTCGGAACGACAGTTAGACAGATTGACCAACTTCTCTTGGTAAAGAGAATGGAAGAGGTCAGCGATGCGGAAGTGGAGAAGGGATTTAAGTGGTTTACCGACCTTCTGGGCGACAGGATAAAATACGATGGGAAGATGCTTACGCCCGAGACTCTCAGGACGCAGATTCGCCTCTACATAGCTATGCGAATGGTCAACGAGGAAAAGGGTTTTGATTTCTGCGGGTTGAAGGGGCAAAGGGAGTTGACGGAATACGTTTGCCTCGGAGATGTTCCCGAGATGCTTATGAACGACCCCTATGATTGGAACGGTCCTAAAGAGCCCACTGTTTGCGCCACAGAAGCCGATTCCTACGCTGCGATGACTATGCAACTTCTGAAATACATAAGCGGCGGATTGCCGGTTCTCTTTATGGATGTTCGCCTCTATCATCCCGATAGGGACCTTTGGGATTTCTGCAACTCGGGAAATCACGCCAGTTTCTACGCCTCCTTGAGCTTCAATCCCGAGGATAACTTCAAGAAGGTAACATTCTATCCCGCCCTTGAATATTACTTCAAAGCGGGAGGAGCCTCCGTATCCTTTGACGCCGCTCCTTGCAAGTTAACCTTCGCCAGGCTTGGGCTCTGGGACGACAAGCCCTATATGGTTATTGTCCCCGGCGAGAGCCTTGAGCTTCCCGAGGAGGAAAGGAAAGCCCTCAACGAACAAACTAATCCCACCTGGCCTCATGTCCACGCTCGCCTGAATTGCTCCTTTGAGGAATTCGTCAGCGTTTTCCCCTGCAACCACATATTAGCCGTTCTCGGAGATAAAGTGCGTGCTCTAACCTACCTCTGCGAGATAGCGGGAATTAAACCAATCGTCTTAGGACCAGCGGGAAAGGAGCGCATCCCTCCTATATGGGAGAGAATTTAGGAAAATTCCCCGAAAGGGACATAACCTTAATAAGGGATTTAGCGAAGAGGGTAGCTGAATATGCCCATCAACCTCGCCAAGAGGAAATGGCGAGGATATGGAAGCAGCACAACTCCCTCAAGAGGATAAGACCGCTTGTCCTCATTTTCCCTGAAGGCTCCTGGCGAGAAGTCCTCCCCTGGGAAAGCCTTTCCTGCTCCGACCCATTTTGCCGAGGGGTTGAATATGACCTAAGAATGAGGCTTTACTACGCTGAATTCATCCAGGATGACAGCGTTATAACCGATACCATTGCCTCGCCAATCTACATTCATAACACAGGATTTGGAATTGCTCCCCAAACGACCTCTCCTGATGACCCTTACGGAGCCGTGAAATATGAGCCGGTGATAAGAGAGGAGAAGGATTTGGAGAAATTGCAGAAGCCAAGGCTGTGGATAGATTGGAAAGCTACGGAGGAGCATTACGAGAAACTTTGCGATTTAGTGGGAGATATTCTAAAAGTTGAGAAAAGGGGTCCAGCTCATTTCTGGTTTGCCATCATAGACGACTTCGCCACCTGGCGGGGATTTGACCAATTATTCATTGATATGATTGAACGTCCTCAATGGCTCCATCGCGCGCTCAGCTTTTTGACTGACGCTTGGCTGGAGATGCTTGATTTCTATGAACGGGAAAATGTTTTGAGCTTGAATAATGGGGCACATTACTGTGGCTCAGGAGGTTTGGGGTTCACGGACGAGCTTCCTCAACCCGATTTTGATGGCGTTCATGTAAGGACGAAGGACCTTTGGGGTCATGCCACAACCCAGATATTCGCCTGTGTTTCCCCCGCTATGCATGAGGAATTCGCCCTCCAATATGAGGGCAAGTTCCTCTCAAGATTCGGCTTAGCCTCTTACGGCTGCTGTGAACCGCTACACAAGAAGGTTGAGATAATCTTAAAACATATCCCTCATCTCCGCAGACTATCCATGAGCCCCTGGGTTGATGTCGCTGAGGGAGCGGAAAGATTGGGCAAAAGGGCAATTTTCTCCTGGAAGCCCAATCCCGCTCCCATCTTCGCTGCTGAACAATTTGATGGTGAATTTGTGAGGAAAATGGTGAGGGATGCGCTGGAGAAAACAAGAGATTGCGTCGTTGAGATAATCTTCAAGGACATCCATACCTGCAGAAACCAGCCGGAGAGGCTAAGGGAAACGGTGAGGATAGCCAAGGAAGAAGCGGAGAAGTTCGCTTAGCTCTCAAATAGCATCATCCTTGCAGAGGTCGGAGACAAATCGCCTCACCTCTTTCAACATCCTCTCTTTATCATTTCTGTGCTCCTTTAAAAGGCGAAGGAGGGCAGAGCCTATCACAGCTCCATCAGCGAATCTCCTTAGCCATTTAACGTGCTCCCGCTTGGAAATCCCGAATCCAACCACTACGGGCTTGCCCGTTATCTCCTTTATCCTCGGAACCTTCTCCTCTATATCCCTTGGCAATTCATCTCTCTCCCCCGTAGTCCCTTTCACGGAAACATAATAAATGAACCCCGTCGTCGCTGAACCAACTATCCTATATCTCTCCTCATTGCTTGTTGGAGCCAAAAGGAAGACAGTGCGCAAATCGTATCTATTGGCGTGTTCCACTAGCTCTTTCGCTTCCTCTGGTGGCAAATCGGGTATTATGAATCCATCCACTCCCCTCTCCCTCGCATCTCTACAAATCCTCTCTATTCCGTACTGATAGAATGGATTGTAATAGCCCATCAAGAGAAGGGGTATATCGGAGCTTTCCCTTATCCTCTCTACGAACACCAAAGCGTCCTTCAAAGAAGTTCCTCTCTTGAGAGCCTCCTGCATAGCCTCTTGGATGGTCGCTCCATCGGCAAGGGGGTCGGAAAAGGGTATTCCCAATTCAAGGCAATCCGCGCCGCTTTCGGTCAAGGCATGAATTATCTCCAATTCCTCCTCAATGGGAAACTCGCCCACAGTTAAATAGAAAATATGAGCGAATTTATTGTCCTTAAACAGATAATCAATCCTATTCATCTCTCCATCACCTCCATTATCTCGCTCAAATCCTTGTCGCCTCTTCCGGAGAGATTGACGATTATCACGCTATCCTTTGGGCATTTGGGGGCTAATTCCAGGCAATATGCAATCGCATGGGCGCTTTCAAGGGCAGGAATTATCCCCTCCAGGCGGGATAAAATCTCAAAAGCCTCAAGAGCTTCACTATCCGATACAGCCACATATTCAGCCCTCCCTATCTGCTTATAGAAGGCGTGCTCGGGACCAACGCCGGGATAATCTAATCCCGCCGCAATTGAGTGAGTAGTCATTATCTGCCCCTTCTCATCCTGAAGTAGATAAGTTTTGCTACCGTGCAAAACCCCTACCCTACCCTTCCCCAAGGAAGCCGAATGCCCCCTTTCATTTCCACCGCCTTCCACCCCTACGAACTTAACCTCTCTATCATTGAAAAAAGGATGGAAAAAACCTATGGAATTGCTTCCTCCTCCCACACACGCTATGAGATAATCGGGAAGTCTGCCCTCAATCTCCAAGATTTGCCTCCTCGTTTCCTCTCCAATCACGGATTGGAAATCCCTCACTATCGTTGGATAGGGATGAGGACCGACGACCGAGCCTAGAAGGTAATGGGTCGTATCCACATTCGTTATCCAATCCCTCAGCGCTTCATTTATCGCATCTTTTAGAGTCCTTGAGCCGCTTTTTACGGGAACGACCTCCGCCCCCAGAAGCTTCATCCTAAAGACATTCAATTTCTGCCTCCTCATATCCTCCTCTCCCATATAGATGACACAATCCAGTCCGAATAGGGCGCATACGGTGGCTGTGGCTACGCCGTGCTGACCAGCCCCCGTCTCAGCTATTATCCTTCTTTTCCCCATTTCCATCGCCAAGAGAGCCTGCCCAATCGCGTTGTTTATCTTATGGGCACCGGTATGAAGCAAATCCTCCCTCTTTAGATAAATTCTCGCACCACCAAGCTCCCTTGTAAGCCTCTCAGCAAAATACAAGGGAGTAGGTCTTCCCGCATAGTTTCTCAAATAATACTGGAGTTTGGCTTTGAATTCGCTTGAATTCCTTAGCCTCTCGTAGGCATTTTCCAACTCTTCAAGAGCGGGAACGAGGGTCTCGGGGACAAATCTCCCTCCAAATTCTCCGAAATAGCCCTTTATCGCCATTTCTTTATCACCTCCATAAACTTCTTCAATTTCTCTCTATCCTTCTTACCAGGATATTCCTCAACTCCGCTTGATACATCAATACCATAGGGAAGGAATTTGCTCAAAGCGGAGCTTATATTATCTGGATTCAATCCGCCAGCCAAAATGATTGGCTTCTCCGAACGAAAGCCAATCAGTAAGTCCCAATTAAAAGAAGTGCCCCTCACCGAACTATCCAAAAGATATGCGGACACATCGTAATATCTCAATCTCTCCAAGTCATCTTTTGTCCTAATCTTAAAAGCCTTTATAACTTTCTTCCTGAATTGACTACAATAATCGGGAGTTTCCTCACCGTGAAATTGCAGCGCGTCCAACCCACATTCATTAGCTATTTCCTCCACTAACTCCCTTCTCTCATTCACAAAGACGCCAACAGCTGTTATAAAAGGCGGCAACTTTGAAATGATTTTCCTCGCTTTCTCCCTATCAATTCTCCTTGGAGAATCGGCGAATATGAAACCCAGTGCATCTGCTCCCAACTCCACAGCCATAAGCGCATCCTCCAAATTCGTTATCCCGCAAATTTTAACCCTCAACATTCTCCCATCAGCTCCCTTAACTTAGCCTTAACATCCTTAGCCCTCATCAATGCCTCCCCAATTAAAACCGCTTTTACCCCCGCTTCCCTCAACCTCTCAATTTGCTCCCTCTCTCTAACTCCACTCTCCGCCACAATCAGAATATCCTTGGGTAGCAAATCTTTAAGCTGAATAATCCTTTCAAAATTAACATTGAAGCTTCTCAAATCCCTGCTGTTTATCCCCACTATCTCTAAAGGCAATCCTTTAATCTTCTCCCAATCCTCCTCGTCAAAAATCTCAACCAAGCAATGCATTCCGTATCTTCTTGAGATTTCCAAAAACCTCTTAACCTCTTCTCTCTTCAAACAGCGAGCAATTAAAAGAACTGCATCCGCTCCCAATTTGTGAGCGAGCTCTATCTGAAATTCGTCAATCACGAAATCCTTCATTACTATCGGCAAATTCGTCTTGAGCTTGACACCAGGGATGTAACCAAGAGAACCACAGAAAAATTTATTATCCGTTAAAACCGATAAAGCCTTTGCCCCTCCTTCCTCCATCTCCTTGGCCAAAATCTCGGGAACGAAATCCTCCCTTATAATTCCCGCCGATGGAGAGCACTTCTTCAATTCCCCGATTATAGAAATTTCATCTGATTGGAGGGCTAATTTAAAATCTCGCCTGGGAAGGACGAAAGAGGGGAAGGAAATTGGAACGGACTTAAGAAATTTTATCTCCTCTCTCTTTGCCGAGATTATGTCCTCAAGGATTCCCATTTCTCTTTTCCTCCTCGCTTATTCTCCGCAGAGTTTCCAATACTCTCATCGCTAATCCCATCCTAATGGACTCCCTCGCTATCTCCATTCCCCCCTTTAAATCATCAGCCATTCCCGCAACGATTAAAGCGGCAGCCGAATTGATAAGCACAGCATCCATAACCGCCCCTTCTCTCTCGCCAGCTAATATCTCCTCCGCTATCCTTACGCTTTCCTCCTTGCTTTTAACCTTTAGTTCCTCCAAGGGATGGTTTCTAACACCAAGCCTCTCAGGCTCTATCGTATATTCCAAAATCGTCCCATCCCTTAGCTCGCTCACTTTCGTAGGTGCAGAAACGGAGATTTCATCCATTCCGTCCAAACTACTCACAACCATAGCCCTTTCCACCCCCAACCTTCCCAATACAGAGGCGATAAAGGATGTCAGAGAGGGGGAAAACACTCCAAGCAATTGTCTTTTCACCCTTGCGGGATTCGTCAAGGGACCAAGGATGTTGAAAACCGTTCTAACCCCAATCTCTTTCCGCGCACCAGCTGCATAGCGCATAGCAGGATGATAAAGGGGAGCGAAGAGAAATGAGAAATTGCACTCATCCAAACATCTCTTCGCCGTAGAGGGAGGAATATCAATTTTAACGCCCAACCCCTCCAGCAAATCGGCGCTGCCACAGAGCGAGGATACGGAACGGTTTCCGTGCTTAGCCACCTTCACTCCCGCACCAGCTACGACGAAAGCGGAGAGAGTTGATATGTTTATAGTTCCCATCCCGTCTCCGCCAGTTCCACAGGTATCCAACAGATTTCCTGGATACTCCAATCTCAATGCCTTATCCCTCATCGCCTGAGCGAAGCCCGATACCTCATCAACAGTTTCGCCCTTCAACCGCAAAGCAATGAGAAACGCCCCGATTTGCGCTGGTGTCGTCTTCCCCTCCATTATATCGCTCATTACCCCATAAGCCTCCTCCATAGCGAGATTCCGCTTATCCAAAAGCTTTTCCAAAACATGTTTCATTTTTCTTACCTCCTTTCCAAAAAGTTTTTCAAAATTTCCTTGCCATATTGAGTTGCTATTGATTCAGGGTGAAATTGCACCCCCACGATGTAGAAATCCTTGTGTTTTACCGCCATCACCTCTCCATCATCAGTCCAAGCGAGGAGCTCCAAACAAGATGGGAGGCTTTCCCTTTTAATCGCCAAGGAATGATAGCGAGTGGCGAAAAAGGGAGAAGGAATACCGCTGAAAACGCTTTTTCCATTGTGGTGAATGAGAGAGACCTTCCCGTGCATCAGTTTCCTCGCCTTCACGATATCCCCTCCAAAGGCGTAGCCAATCGCCTGATGACCCAAACAAACGCCGAAGATGGGAATCCTTCCCCCGTAGCGTCTTATCACCTCAACGCAGATGCCGGCATCTTCAGGTCTTCCCGGACCAGGCGATATCACTATTGCCTCTGGTTTCAATTCCCCTACATCATCCAGCGATATTTGGTCGTTGCGGAAAACAACCAGCTCGCATCCCAACTCTCCCAGATACTGTGCCAAGTTATAAACAAAGGAATCGTAATTATCTATCAGCAGTATCCTCATAGCTCTCCCTCCTGATACTTTTCTATCGCCTTTATCAATGCCTTTGCCTTATTCTCTATTTCCAGAAGTTCCCTCTGGGGATTGGAATCAGCCACGATGCCCGCTCCCGCCTGCACATAAACCTTCCCTCTATGGAAAACCGCCGTCCTGATTGTTATGCAGGTATCCAAATTGCCGTTGAAGCTGAGATAACCCACAACGCCTGAATATGGTCCCCTTCTCACTGGCTCCAATTCCTCAATTATCTCCATAGCCCTTACCTTGGGCGCTCCCGAAACAGTGCCGGCGGGAAAGGAAGCTTGGAGAGCATCCAAAGCGTCCTTATCCTCCCTCAACTTCCCCTCAACATAGGAAACGATATGCATAACATGGGAATAGCGTTCAATCACCATAAAACGAGGCACAACAACGCTCCCATACTCGCAGACTTTGCCTACATCGTTCCTTGCGAGGTCAACGAGCATTAGATGCTCCGCCCTCTCCTTCTCATCAGCGAGAAGCTCGCTCTCTAACCGCTTATCCTCCTCAGGCGTCCTTCCCCTCGGTCTCGTTCCCGCTATCGGCCTCTGCGTCACAACCCCATTCTGTACCCTCACCATTACCTCCGGAGAGGAACCCACCAACTCCAAATCCCCCATCTTTAAATAGAACATATAAGGGGAAGGATTTATGCTGTGGAGTATGCGATAGACATCAAAGGGATTTCCCTCAAAGGGAAGGGCGAAACGACGCGAGAGAACGACTTGGAATATATCACCTGCCTCAATATAGCCCTTTGCCCGCTCAACCGCCTTTATGAATTCCTCATCGCTTATGCTCGTTTCTATTTCTCCCATAGTTCTTTTCCCCCTTTCCAAGACAACTCCATTGGAATTCCTTCCCTGACTCAACAACATCCTTTTAAGCTCATCTATGCTGTCCCTCGCTCGGTTATAAGCTGAATCAGCATCATCCTCCACCTCAACCATCCTGACGATTGTCAGGTCCCTCTTAAGATGGTCTATTATGAGAACGGTATGGAAGAGCATCATAATTGAGGTCGGTAGGCGGAGGTCATCAATCCCCCAACTCGGCAATCTCTCCCAGATTCTTATCGCGTCATACCCTATGAATCCAACTGCACCACCGAGAAAAGGAGGCAAGCCTTCTATTAAGGGAGATTTCTTGGAGAGAACATGTTGACGCAGGGGCTTCAGAGGGTCTTCTCCGTTCCTTGTCTCCCAGACAAAGGTCGGTTTATAGCCTATGAAGGAATATCTTCCCAGCACCTCACCCCTTTCGGCGCTCTCCAAGAGGAATGCATATCTTTCTTTTCCCGCTAACTTCCTGAACAGGGAAATCGGCGTTTCCTCGTCATAGAGGAAGGAATCCCATACAGGGATTAACTCAAACTGTTTTGCCAATTTTTTAAACTCGTTTTTCGCAGGCTCCAATGTAGTCACCTCCTTAAAAAAATAAGCCACGGGCTTTATTACCCGTGGCTTATTAAGGTTGGGGGGAATTAAGGAGGGCTACCCGTTCAGCCACGGGTAATGCCCGCTTGGGGGGCATACCCGTGGCTGAAAAATTTTATTCAGCCTGCGGATACGCCCCCTTCGTCCATTGCCACTGCCAAATAATAGCAACAACGAAGGGGGTACTCATTTTTATTTACTTAATTTATAGCACAACTTGTGATTTTGTCAACAAATTTTTTAACCTAACTTCAATAAAGGAGGAATCTTCTTCTTAGCAATGAATTTGGAAACATACGATATTGACGATAAAGTCAAACTAAGAGATAATTATAGTAATATGAAAATCGGAATAATGGGAGGAACCTTTGACCCCATTCATATAGGTCATCTCGTCGCCGCTGAGGAGGCGAGAGCCGTCTTCGGCTTGGATAAGGTCATCTTCGTCCCCAATTACCAACCTCCCCATAAACCCGATGTCCCCGTAACCAATCCCGAACATCGCTACGCTATGGTTCTCCTCTCCATCTATACCAATCCCTATTTTGAGGTATCAAGAATAGAAATAGAACGGGGCGGTCCCTCATACGCCATTGATACCGTGAAGGAATTCCGCAAACTCTATCCCGGAGCGGAGATATATTTCATAACGGGAGCTGATGCCATCGCGGAAATTCTTTCATGGAAACAAGGAAGGGAAATCCTCCAGCTTTGCAAGTTCATCGCCGTGACCCGCCCGGGCTACGATATTGAGAAAGTAAAGGAAAAGCTCCGCCCCATCAACAATAACTCCATTGAATTCCTCAAGATTACGGAAATCAATATCTCTTCAACCGAGATACGCAGGCGTGTCAAGGAGGGCAAGCCGATAAAATATCTCGTCTTGGACACAGTTGAAAACTACATCTACAAACACAATCTGTACACAGGAGGAAGATGAATTTGCGGAAGTTGCTGCTAATAGGAATAGTCGTTCTCGTTTTGATGCCAGCAAGCTTCTACGCCGGATATTACTACGGCAGAAGCGAACGTCCTCTCCCCATGCTTAACACCTCTTTTTCCCCACAGGGAAGGATAACCGTCCTCATAGTGGGACAAGACCAAGGAATAAATATGCCCAAAGGAGAGGGAAGAAGCGATACGATAATCGTCGGCTCGTTGGATTTGGCGAGCAATAAAGGCTTCATTCTCTCCATCCCCAGAGATACAAGAGTATATATTCCGGCGGCGGGAAGAGAAGATAAAATAAACTCGGCGATTGTTATCAGTGGAATAGAGGCTACGAAAGAAGCGATAAGCAATCTACTGGGCATTCCCATAGATTATTATGTCAAAGTTAAAGTAGAGGGCTTCCAGAAGATAGTGGATGCCCTTGGCGGAATAGATATCTATGTTGATAGAGATATGCATTATAAAGACGACACGCAACATTTGTATATAAACTTAAAGAAGGGTTATCAGCATCTTAATGGTTATCAAGCGATGGGATTCGTTAGATTCAGGCACGAATCCCTCGGCGATTTAGCGAGGATAAAGAGACAACAGAGATTCATCCTCGCGCTCTTGAACAAAATTCGCTCCCCCGCCGTCCTTCCTCGCCTTCCCTTCCTTTTAAAAGAAATTTACAAAAATGTGGAGACCAATTTCACGCTCTCAGACCTCTTGTTTCTCGCCAAGAAATATGGAAAAGAATTGCCCATCGTGGAAACCGCCGTTTTGCCGGGAAGACCAATGACTATAAATGGTGTTAGTTATTACGAACCAGATACTGATGACTTACAATTTATAGCCCAGAGGATATTGAATCCCAGCGTGCAGGAAAGCGGACCGACGGTTGAGGTTCTCAACGGGGGAGGGATTCCCGGAGCAGCTTCTAAAGCGGCGCAAAAGCTCTCAGAGCTCGGCTTCAGCGTGGTTTATATAGGAAATGCGGAGAGCTTCTCCCATAATAAAACTGTCATTATGGTTCATACCGATGGCTTAAATGAATCAACGAGGGTTTTAAAGGAAACCCTGGGTTGTGGTGAAATC
This sequence comes from bacterium, assembly GCA_014360495.1. NCBI lineage: Bacteria > bacterium. The sequence goes on along the minus strand of JACIXR010000004.1, from coordinate 78,888 downwards.
AAAAAGAATGGCAACCCAGGGAAGGCGGATTTCACGGTTATATTAGGAAAGGACTTTACCCCTTGAGGTGTTTTTTATAGAATTTTTTTAAATAAAACCAAAAAGAAAGGAGGAGAATAACTGGAGGAAAAGAAGAATTCCAAGAAACCAAAAACCCCAAAGGGTAAAGCGGGTTTATTGGCAAGGATTTTAGAGAAAAAGAAGGCGGAGGATGTAGTCGTTATCAGAACCAGGGATAAGACGGTGATTGCGGATTACTTCGTGATTTGCTCTGCTACATCTGATACTCACGCAAGAGCCTTGATAGAAGCGGTGGAGGAAAGCCTTGAGAAAAGCGGCACCCCTCCAATTTCAATTGAAGGAATAGATGCCTTGAAATGGTCTCTAATAGATTGCGGCGATGTGATAGTGCATATTTTCTCCCCTGAGGCGAGGGAATATTATAAATTGGAGGAAATCTGGTATGAATGAGGAGGAAAAGGAAAAGCTTCTGCGCTTCGCTCTTCTTTATCTAAAAAGAGGCGAGATTAAAAAAGCCATCTCCACCTGCCAACAGATACTGAATGAGGAGCCTGAAGACCCATCCGCTCTGGAGTTAATGGGGGATATAAAATCAATGCAAGGCGATTTGCAAGAAGCTCTATCATTTTATAAAAAGGCTTTGGAGAAGAATCCCTCCGCGGGAGAAGTGGAGAAGAAGTTGGCGAGAACGGTTTTGAAAATAAACGAGGAAGCGGGAAAATTTGATTTGAACCTTCCTCCCGTGAAAAGATTCCCTTTAATCGCCGGGCTACTTTCCCTTGTGTTCGCGGGCTTGGGGCAGTTGTATAACGGCGATACATCAAAAGGAATCGCTGGAATAGTGCTTGGCGCAATCTTCGTTATCATCCCCTTCGCCTTCAAAATCCCCTGGTTCTTCCTCCTCTGGGGATTTCTAAACTTCGCTTTCGCAATGGAAGCCTATACTTTCGCTAAACGAGGCTCGGAAAAGGAAGAGGAAACCGACAAGTAGAATATACTACCCCTCATTGCGAGGGCTCCTGTAGGGAGCCCGTGGCAATCTCTTCTTGTCCACCTTTCTATCATTTCTTCGCTACCGCTCCCAAAGACAAAAAACTCAACCCACGCTATGACAACGAAACCCCATTACTACAACGCCTTCTTGAAAGCCATGAGAATATCTTCTCCCTCTACGAGGAATTACCACTATCTTGACTTTTATCTTCCCTTCGCTAAAATCAATTTAAAGAGAACCCATGCCCCAGGACAAGATTATCATCAGAGGCGCAAGGCAACACAAGGGTAGATTGGCAGATGCTAAATCTCGCCGAGGAGGAAATCCCCCCTACTTGATAAATACAAAATCCATCACATTGAGGTGATTGTTGACAGGATAGTCTTGAGGGAAGGGATAAAGGGAAGATTAACCGATTCCCTTGAGACGGCTTTGAAGATGGGCAAGGGACAGGTGATAGTTAGCGTGATGGACGGGGAAGAGCTCTATTTCTCAGAGGAATTCGCCTGTCCGATTTGCGGATTCAGTATGGGCGAACTGGAGCCGAAAAAGTTTTCCTTCAACTCCCCCTATGGCGCCTGCCCCACTTGTCACGGCTATAGGTAGCAAGGATGAAAAGCACAAATAAAACTTGACTTGATTTTTATATCCTGGTACATTTTCAAATAAAGGAGGGATACTAAATGAAAAAAGAAGTGCTCACCTTCCATCTTGAGAATATAGAAATCCGTGATAGTGTTCCGCCCTATAAAATATGGGCAGGTGTTCCCGCTCGCAAAATCAAGGAGCGATAAAAATGAGGGTTCTTCATCTCCCTGTTAATCTTGCCTCCTATATGTATCACACAGTTAAAGGTTTGAGGGAAATTGGAGTTGATGTTCGCAGCCTGGCATATAACAATTCGCCCATGTGGTCCTCTGAGGGACTTGTGAATTTAAGGTTTCCTCCGAGAAAAAAAATAGCAAATTATGTTATTGTGTGGATACGAGCAACATATCTTTTTTTAAAATTTGCCCAATGGGCGGATGTTATTCACTGGTATTATGGTGAACCTGCCCTTCCAACGCGCCTAGGAAGAATGGACCTGGGATATTTAAAGCTTCTTAAAAAACCCGGTGTTGTTGAATGGCAAGGCTCAGATATAAGGATTCCCGAGGTAGAGGCAAAAGACAACCCTTATTCATTACCCATCATGGATTATTACAAAGCTCTTAGAGGTGTCAGTTTAGAAAAATCGTATCGTAATCAAAGCTTGTTTGCGAAATCGGGTTTCGCTTGCATAGTGCCAGTCGAAATGCAACAATATCTCTTCCCAAACCTCTGGACGAAGAGTTATCTTGTGTTTCAACGTCTCTTCCTTTCGGAATTTAAGCCTTTCTATCCCGACCCAACTGTTCGGCGCCCAATCGTTGTGCATGCTCCAAGCGAACCAGTTTTAAAGGGCACCAGCGCCGTGCTAAAAGCGGTTGAGTTATTAAAGGAAAAACACGATTTTCAGTTTATTTTAGTTAAAAATATGCCTCATAGAGAAGCTCTCCAAATTATGCAGAGGGCTGATATATTCCTTGACCAATTCGTTTTGGGGTTCTACGGAATGGGGAGTGTAGAAGCTATGGCTTTTGGCAAACCAGTAATTTGTTATATTAAACCCTCTATTCGCGAAAAATATCCTCCCGACTTGCCTATAGTTAATGCTAACCAAGATAATCTGGTGGATGTTCTTGAAAATCTCCTAAAGGATGGAAAGTTACGACATGAAATTGGCAAGCGAAGTCGTCAATATGCGGAAAAGTATCACGACGCAGTGAAATTAGCGCATCGCCTTGTTGAAATATATAAAGAAATAAGCTATTAAGCGCTATTTGTGTCCATTACAAACACAATCTTCTCTACTTTATTTGCTAATGTAATTCCTCAACTGATAAAAAAACGACTTTTTAAGAAAAGCGGACTTGACTTTTGTTTCAAATATTACCTTTTATCTTAATTCCTTTAAATATCCCTCATTTATTGTTAAAGCTAAAACATGGGTTAGGATAAACTCAATTTTCAATTGAAAATGGCTTTGGTTGATGAAGCGCCTAAAATTGGTCTATTTTATGATACCTTTAAAGAACTTATTTAATTGTGGAGATTATAAAACTTTTAAAAAAGTGCAGTTCTCATTTGCTTGGAACACTTTAAGAAATTCGGAATAAGAGCAAATCTAGCTTGGAGAATCATACAAGTGCTGAGAGCTCTATGAACAAAAAAGTAATAAAGTGAATCAATAGATGAGCAAAAAGTATAAAACTTGACTTGATTTTATCTTTTATCATAATTTTTGAGAAGAGAAAAGCAACGAGAAGGAGGTTAAATAGTTAAAATAAATAGAGATTCTATTCTTTTAACAAAGCCAAGATTTTCTAAAAACTATAGGAAAATAGCAGATGAAGGAAAGATGATATCTTGCTCGCGACCTGGTATCTTGGATAGGAAAGTGAAGACCCTTCTCGTTGATTTCTTTATGATTTTCTAAATGTTTAGAACGACTATAGAAAAACTCATAAGAAAAGATAGAAGCGCACCTTCCTTCAGCGTAAATGTCATCTATCACTTTGCTTCAAGGATTCTCTCCTTTGTCTTGGGAATAGTCGGCTCAATTATAGTCGCTCGCTATTTGGGTCCAAGGGGAAAAGGAATAGTCAATACCCTCCAGACCTTCCTTTCCTTCTACCAGGTAATGGTCCTCTTGGGTCTCCCTATCGCCCTTGAATATTTCATCGCGAATAAGAAATACCCAATAAAGGATATAATCGGGTCATTCTGTTCCTTCGTCCTCTATTTTTTCTTTCCCCTGACATTCGCTTTCATTCTTCTAACTCCCTACCTCGCCTCCTCTTTCCTCAAGGGTGTTCCCTCTCTTTTACTACGGGTCTCTCTCCTCATCAGCTTATTAACAGTTTACTTATCCCCTCTAAGCTATAGCCTTTTGGCTTTAAGAAGATTCAATTATTCTTTCCTAATAAACACGCTCTCCATCTTTTTTCGCCTTGTCCTCCTTGCCTCTTTCCTAATCCTACTGAAATGGGGAGTATGGGGGGCTTTAGCCTCTGAGTGGTTTTTAATCCCCATTAGCACCGCTTTATCTTTCTATTTCCTGAACGATGTGATTCGCCCAGAGCATTTTTCCCCTCACCTTAATAGGGAAGTATTAAAAGGCATGCTGAAATATGGCGCGGTAATTTCCCTTGGAGACATTCTGTGGATGGTCAATACTCGATTTGATGTCTTTGTTGTGAATGCGTATTTAGGGGCTAGACATGTAGGGTTATATATGACCGGCGTGAACTACACAGAGCTTTTACGGCTTTTCGCCGCTTCAATTCACATCGTTTTATTCCCCCAAGTTTCATCTGTTTCCCCTCAAGAGGCAAGGAGTTTAACCTCTTTACTCACCCGCCTTCTTCCCTTTTATTACCTCCCTTCCGCTTTAATCCTCTATTTTTTCGCCCCTTTAATTATTCCCCTCCTATTCGGTTCCGCGTTTCGCCCCTCAATCTCTGTCATTCCTTACCTTCTCCCGGGCATAATATCCTGGATGTATACAGGTTTTCTCGCACACCATATCCTCGGTAGAGGTTACCCCCAATATAACTTATACGGAAGTCTCACTGGTTCCATCTTAACCATCCTTTTAGATTTCCTTCTAATCCCTCGCTGGGGGATAATTGGGGCGAGCATAGCCTCCTCAATTGCCTATTCCCTTGCTTTTTTCGTCATTCTCATCTTCTTCCAAAAATTGGAGAAAATATCATTAAAAGATATCTTTTTGCCAAGAAAAAATGATTTGGTCGTCCTTATAGAGAAATTAAAGGAAATCGCAAAGAAAATAAAGGGTTCACAGAAACAATAAAGACATTTTTAAACTTGTCTTAGAATCTGGAATTTTTCTTAGATATAATCTAACCTTCAAATAGAAGGAATGCAATAGACAAAGTCCTCTTCGCTTGGGCTAAGGCATAGCTATAACCTCCTTAGAGTCTTTCCCTCGTGAAACAGTTAAGCAATATGTCATTATTTTTCCCCTTTGAAAACATTCTCCTTTAAGAGAGAAAGATCAAAACTATAATAATTTTTAAAATTTTTGCTTGCAATTTTTTGTGCAATTTTTAAAATTAAGGAAAGATTTCGCAGGAGGGTCATATGAGAATATTAGTTACCGGAGGAGCAGGTTTTATAGGTTCTCATTTGGTTGATGCCCTTCTATCTTTGGGTCACGAGGTTTTTGCGCTGGATAATCTTTTCATCAAGGATAACGAAGCTAATCTATCCAAAGCTAAATCTAACAAAAATTTCCATTTCATAAAGGGAGACATCCTGGACAAGGAACTCGTTGATGCGCTAATTGAGAAAAGCGACACGGTTTATCATCTTGCAGCAATAGTGGGGGTAAAGTATGTGGTTGACAATACTCTCCTAACTATTCTCGTCAATGTAGAAGGAACTCTCAATATATTGGCTTCAGCTCATAAATACAAGAGGAGGGTTGTTCTTGCCTCCTCCTCGGAGGTCTATGGGCGAAATCGCAGAATTCCCCTGAGCGAAAGAACAAGCAGGCTTCTCGGTCCCACCTGGATTCCCCGTTGGTGCTATAGCACCGCCAAAGCGCTTGACGAACATCTCGCCTTCGCCTATTATCATAGCGGGTTGCCTGTGACCTGCGTGAGATATTTCAATATATATGGACCAAGGATAAATTCCCTCGGCTATGGAACAGTAATCGCAAACTTCATCCGTCAGGCTCTAACGGGAGAACCAATCACCGTACACGGCACAGGAAACCAGACCCGTTCCTTCACCTATGTGAGCGATGCTGTTGAGGGAACTATTCTCGCTGGAACAAAAAACGAAGCTATTGGCGAGGTCTTCAACATAGGTTCCCCTAAAAATGAAATAAGAATAGTTGATTTAGCGAACCTCATCAAGAAGCTCACGAATTCCCCTTCGCCCATCATTCACATCCCATACGAAGATTACTTCGGCTCAAAGCATGAGGATGTGCCCCGCAGGGTGCCCAATATAAATAAGGCGAGAAAACTTCTCGGCTTCGAGCCAAAGGTAAGTCTTGAGGAAGGATTGGTGATGACCATAGAATGGTGCAAGAAAAATTGGGAGATTCACTCCTCTCAAAGCAAAGGTTGTTAGTGATAATGCCTCATCCAGATGATGAGGCGTTTCACTGCGCCGGCACTATGGCAAAGGTTAAGAGCCTTGGTGGAAAGGTTTTCCTCGTTATAGTAAATAGTGGGGAGATTTTCGCATACAAAGAAGGGCAAAGGGTAAAGGTTGACAATGAGACAAGGCTTTCTGAGATATCTCGTTGTGCTCAATTTCTTAATGTTGATGATTGGGACCTGCTCCTTAAGGAAAGCAGATATCACCTCCGCTTGGATACTTTCCCCCAGCGTGATTTGATAGAATTATTGGAGGATAAAGGGAAACTTGCGATAAACAAAATCAAACCAACGATGGTGATAATCCCCTTCCCCTCATATACCCTTGACCATCGGATAGTATTTGAGTCAGCCTTCGCCGCTCTCCGTCCCCACGACCCCTCAACGAGACACTTCGTGAATATGGTCTTATCCGCTGAATGCCCGCATCATTGTTGGAGTTATATCCCTTTTCATCCCAATGTGTATGTAGATATATCGGAATTCCTCGAGGTAAAGTTGAAAGCCCTCTCTCTCCATTCCTCTCAATTGCGTCCCGAGCCCCATTTCGCGAGTTTTGAAAATTTGGAGAGATTGGCAAGGATGAGGGGCTCGCAGGTTGGGGTCAAGGCAGCGGAGGCATTTATCTGCCACAGGCTGGTGCTTTGATATGCTCGTCGCAATTCATCAACCTCATTATCTCCCATGGTTGAGATACTTCCATAAGATTATGGAGGCAGAGCTTTTCATTCTCCTTGATGATGCACAGTTCGTTAAGGGAGAATGGCATAATAGGAACAAGATAAAAAGCGCCCAAGGCGCGATTTATTTAACTGTTCCAGTTATCCATAAATTCGGTCAAAGCATCGGAGAAACCATAATAGAAAACACCTCGCGCTGGAGGGAGAAACACCTTTATGCCCTTAAAACGAACTACAACTCCGCCCCCTTTTACAAGGACTACATTCACTTCCTCCAGCCCTTTTACGAAACAAACACTCCAGCGTTTCTCGGCGAGCTCAACGGGAAGATGTTGGAAGTTTTTCTATCCATCTTAAACATAAAAACACCCGTAGTTCGTTCCACCGCTCTGGGCGCGGAAGGTAAAGGTTCCGAGAAGCTATTAAATATCTGCAAGGCTGTAGGCGCAGACGCCTATCTCACCGGTGAGAAAGCATTGGAGGAATATCTGGACCTTCAATCCTTTAAGGAAAACGGAATAGAGGTTTGGGTTCAACGCTGGGAATGCCCCGTTTATCCTCAGCGCTTTCCCCAAATCGGCTTCATACCCGATTTAGCGATAGTGGACCTGCTCTTCAATTGCGGAGAGAAGAGCGTTGAAATATTGAAGAAAGGGGGTAAATTAGAACGAGTGATATAAAGATTCCTCATTCCCGCCCCACTCTTGGTGAAGATGAAGCTGATGCTGTGAGGCGAACTATATTATCGGGATATATCGCTCAAGGGAAAATGGTGGAGAAATTTGAAGATGGATTGGCGCATTTCATCGGTGTTAGGGGTGCGGTAGCGACATCAAGCGGAACATCTGCCCTTCACCTTGCCCTACTCGCACTTGGTTTAAAGGAAGGGGACGAAGTGTTAATTCCCTCTTATGTCTGTTCCGCCCTCCTCAACGCCATTCTTTATGTAGGCGCCCAACCAGTTCTCGTTGATTGTGGTGATGATTTCAACCTCTCTCCTGACGACTTTAGAAGGAGGCTCACTAACAGGACAAAAGCTTGCATTATACCACATTTATTTGGACATCCTGCTCCCATAGATGAGTTTACCAATAAAGGCATTTGGATTATAGAGGATATCGCCCAAAGCATAGGCGGTGAGTATAAAGGGCGGAAGCTTGGCAGTTGGGGTGACATCGCGATTGCTTCCTTTTATGCAACAAAGATGATTACGACCGGAGAGGGAGGAGCGGTCCTTTCAAATGACCTTAATTTGTTGGAGAGAATAAAGGATTTAAGGGAATACGACGAATTTGAAGAATACAGGCTTCGCTTCAATTACAAAATGAGCGATATCTCCGCGAGCATCGGACTTGTTCAATTGGGAAAACTTCCTTCCTTCATAAAAAGGAGAAGGGAAATAGCAAGCTATTATAGAGGAGCGCTCAAGGGGCTAAACATCGCACTTCCACCCGAGGATAAACCCTTTGCTTATTCCGTCTATTATCGCTTTGTCATCCGTGTGAATGAATTTGAGGAAGTTAGAAGAAAAATGCTAGAAAGAGGGATAGAGTGCAAGCGACCGCTTTATAAGCCAATTCACCACTACCTTTCTATTCCTGACTATCCCAAAACAGATGCCATTTACAAAACCGCCCTCTCCATTCCCATATACCCTTCCCTGGGTGATTCTGAGGTGGAATATATAGCAAGGTCCTTGAGAGAGGTGGTTGATTCCCAATGAAACTTGTTCCTCTTTTCTTTCCCTTTTTCTTAACCCTATTTCTTTCCCCTCTATTCAAAGCTCTTGCTTTGAAGCTCGGCTTTCTTGATGACCCCTCTCGTGGGAGCAAGATTCACCAAAGACCCATCCCATACCTTGGAGGAATGGCGATTTTCTCTTCTTTTCTATTATCCCTCGCAATTTTCAATTTCACCCTTCCCTACTATCTTCTCGTTTCCGTCCTTGCCTTTTTGCTTTTGGGAACGCTTGACGACTTATTAGACATAAGGGCGCTATACAGATTGCCCCTTCAATTCCTTTTCGCCCTTGTGACCATATACACAGCTTGGAGGTTCCCCTTTATTCCCATTCGCTATCTCAATAGTCTTTTAGTGGTTTTATTCATTATGGGTGCAGTGAATTCCTTTAATTGTTGGGATGTTGTTGATGGCTCAGCGGGAGCAACTTCCCTCGCTATAGCTTTTTCCCTCCTTATATATTCGTTTATTTTTGGAAAAGATATACCTTTTCTTATTGTGCTTATTGGTTGTATTTTAGGCTGGCTTCCCCATAATCTTCATCCTGCCTCAATGTTTATGGGGGATGGCGGTTCATATTTTCTCTCTGCCATTCTCTCAGCGACAGCACTTCAAATTTCCTCTCAACTTTCCCCTCTTCAAGGTCTTCTTCCCCTTTTTCCCTTTATATATCCTTGCCTTGATTTCATAGTAGTTCATTACAAAAGATATAGGAGAGGGGTTAAGAAATTAAAGCCCCTGCTTACCTCCACTGACAAAGACCATCTGCCCCACAGGCTTCTTGCGAAGGTAAAATCCGTTAATCTCACTTCTCTCCTTCTATTCTTTCTCGTCTGTTTCTCCTCTCTTCTTCCCATAATCTTTTCCCCTCACCTCTTATACATTCCCTTCGCTTTAATTTTGGGAGTATATTTTATCCTTGACAGATATCTCCCTCCAGCCTTAGAAAATAAAGGGAGCAATGATTAGGTGAAAGGAAATTGAGGTAGATAAGATGTTTAGAATATTCAACAAAAGTGTAGAAGCGATAAAGGGAACCCTACCTGAAGGTGTGATTGTGTTTTTGAAAAAGTTAAGAGATTATTTTCTTTCTACCAATTTATCAAAGAAGGCGCTCAGCAATTTCTCTTCCCTTGAACCAGAGGAGGTATTGAGTTTTTGCTCCCGATTCTGCCTCGGTGCAATAAAACCAATGCAAATAAAAGAGGAATTCTTGGAGCTTTTAAAGATATTTAAGGAACTCAATCCAAGGTTTATATTGGAAATAGGAACAGCATATGGTGGAAGTTTGTTTTGCTTCTGCAAGTTAGCCAGAGAGGACGCGGTTATAATAAGCGTAGATTTACCCTATGGGAAGTTTGGAGGTGGTTATCCTGAGTTGAGAATTCCAATTTATAAAGCTTTTGCCAAGCCGAAGCAAAAACTTATCCTTTTAAGAACGGACTCACATAAAGAGGAAACATTGGCGAAAGTTCGCGAGATATTAAAAGGCAATTTTTTGGATTTCCTTTTTATTGATGGAGACCATACCTATGAAGGGGTTAGGAAGGACTTTGAAATGTACTCTAATCTTGTCAGGTATGGTGGTATAATTGCTTTTCACGATGTTGTCTTCCCGCTTCGTAACCCCGAATGCCGCGTTCACGATTTTTGGAAAGAATTATGTAAAAGATACCCAAACCGATGGCGAGAAATCATCAAAGACAGAAACCAAGGCTGGGGCGGAATTGGCATCCTAATACATGGAAAATAAAGCAGTAAGGCTCGCAGGGTGAAACAACATCTTGCTTCTTAACCCAGAGGCGTTTATTCCACCACAAGAGCCAATAGACGAGATGATAAGATTCCTTATGCTTGCACCTTTGGCACGGCGGCGTATAACTACCTGCGGCTTTATTTTGCTATCGCTCTTCTATGTCTGAACTATTGGGGCGAATTGCGAAAATTACTCTGACCTTATTTGTACATCAACCTTCCGCATTTCCTCTTTAGTAAAAAATTATAAAGCTTAACTGTCTTTTCCATCATAGCGGATACACTATATAACTCCGCTTTTTCCTTTCCCTTATCCCCTAATTTTCTCGCCAGAGATTCCTGTTTTATTAATTTCTCTAAAGCCTCAGCCAATGAAAAGGGATTTGCCGGCGGAACAAGCAAACCGGTCTCACCATCATCTATCAAATCCCTTATTCCTCCAACATCGCTTCCTACAACCGCCTTCCCTGCTGACCAAGCCTCCACCACTACTCTTCCAAACGCTTCATTCAGGGACGGAACAACCACCAAATCGCTGATATGATAGAAATCCTCAACATCTTCTCTATTTCCAAGGAATAGCGCCCTTATCCCCCTTTCTCTAGCCATTCTCTCTAACTCTTCCCTCTCCTCACCGTCTCCAACGAAAAGTAAGACAAAATTGGGGTATCTCTTGGTGAGGATTTCCCCTGCCAAAAGCAGATATCTCGCTCCCTTCACTGGCGCAAGCCTCCCAATGAAGCCCACCACCTTTTCCTCTTCCCCTATTCCCAAATTTTTCCTTAACGAAAGCGGAGAAATTTTGGGGTTTTCAAACCTTTCAATTTCCACACCGCTTGGGATAACCGACATACGAGGATGATTGAAACCATATTTAATCCATTCCCTTCTTTCCTCATCCGTTAAGCAGACGAAGGCATCGCACATCTTGAGCGTTAATTTCTCGCAAAGCCAGAAAATCTTAGTTTTCAGAGGAGAAAAATATCCACTGAATACATGTCCTCTTGGCGAATAGACTATGACCGGGACTCTGCAGATTCTTCCCGCTATCCTTCCAAGAAATCCCGCTTTTGAAGTGTGGGTATGTAGAATCGCTGGTTTCTTCTTCCTTAAAAGGCTTATAATCTGAAAAAGAGCTAAGATATCGTGAAAAGGAGAAACATCTCTTTTGAGGGATGGGATGAGATATAATGGGATACCTTCCTTTTTCGCCTGTCCAATCAGCTCACCTTCCAACCCAGTTGCTACAAGAACATCGTAGCCGAATTTTGGAAGGTTCTTGGCAAGAAGGAGAACGCCAAGCTGAGCTCCTCCCCTTATGAAGCGAGTTATAAGCTGAATCACCAACGGTCTTCCCATTTCCCCTCCAGTGCGATTTTAACCTTCTCAATAACCTCCTCAACGCTTATCTTCTTCATACAGGTATGCCCTTTATCGCAGATATCCTTATAACAGGGCCAGCAGTCAACCATATGATGGATGGCGAAAAATTTCTCATCATTATAAGCCCATTTCTGCCATTCAGCAGGACCGAAGAGACCGATTGTTGGAACACCCACCGCGAAGGCGAGATGCATCGGTCCGGTATCGTTAGAGATGAAAAGGTTGCATTTTTGCATAACACCTGCAAGATAGCGGATAGGCATTCCTCTGGCGACAATCAATTTCTCTCCAAGCTTTTCCTTAAAAAATCTCTCCGCCGCCTCCTCTCTTCCAATCGTTAGCAGGAAATAGCAATCCCTGTATTCACTTTCTACCCATCTTAGAACCTCCACATATCCATTCCAATCCCACCACCTTGTTTTCCGCCTACCAGTTGGGCAATAGCCGACGAGGAGAGAGTTTTTGTTCAAACCTATTTCCTCTAAAAATTTCCTTGCCACTTCTTTTTCCTCTTCCCTAAGCCTGAGTATCGGGGTTCTGTCCCTAACTTTTATCCCCAAAAGCTCAACGGTATCGGCTATTATATCTATGTAGTGCTTTCTTCCATACCTATTATACCTTAGTCTATGAGTGAGGAAGAAACCCCTCCCACTACCATCCATCCCCACTCTCACGGGTGAGCGAGTGAGAAAGGAAAAGAGGAGGGGTTTGATGATTTCAGTGAACGAGTATAATTTATGAAGCAGAATAAGGATATGCCATTTCTTTTGAAGAAGTATACGAGTTAAGGAAAAAAGTTGCCTCCAAATCCTTGGATTTAACAAATCCTTTCTCCCTGCTGAGAAGAGGGCATCAAAAACGATGAACTCATCCGCTACATTTTCTTCTTTGAATATCTCCTTCAACCAGTTTTGGCAAGCTATGGTGATTTTGCTTTCTGGAAAGCCTTCCCTTAGTGCTCGTAAAGCTGGAAGTGAAACTATGGCATCGCCGATTCCACCCAATCTCAGCACTAATATGTTTTCAAACCCAGTCGCTTTCATTCTTCAATCTGGAACTTTCGGTCTTAGCCATCCCCAGATGTAGCCGATTGTATAGAAGAAGCGGTAGATTATATAGATAGGGCGGAAGAGAAGGAAAGCGAAAAATGTCGTCTTGATAGCCCGCAAAAGTCTCTTTGGAAAGGAGGGCTGAAAATCAACATCCATTCTATGCTCGTCGGGATTATCGTATACCCATTGCGGGTAAAGTTTCTGAATTATCGCTGAGCCCCTTCCGTTTCTAATAGCGAATTTTAAAAAGCCTCGTAAGGTATGGGGAGGTAGATGATAATAATAGGTCTTGGGCGCTATTACAACCCGATAGCCGGCCTTTCTTATCGTATCACAGAGATAGGAGTCGTCACCACGAAAGAGAAATTCGTTTTCACCCCCTATTTGCAGAAATGCTTTTTTCCTTAAAAGCAAGCATCCGTGCTCCGCTACGATGCTGTCCGTTATCTCTTCCACTACCGGTAGCGTGTTGCGGGATATTTCCATCATCATCCTTTTAGATAACCAGTTGGCATATGGTGGTATAGGTCTACCTGCTCCCACGGCACCAATTTTATCATCGCTCTCCATCGCCCTAACCATATTCTCTATCGTTTCTTTCTGGGGAAGCTGGGAATCGTCGTCTAAGGTCAAAATATATTTCCCCCTGCTCACCGCTACGCCCGAGTTGATTGCTCTTGCTTGAATTGTATCCCCTTTCACTATTATAAGTTCCCAATCCTTGAAAGTTTGCCCCTCTATTTGTTTCACAAGTTTTGGAAACCATCCCCTTCCCCAAGCATCTCGCGTGGGAATGACTATGGAAACAACCGGATAAGGAGTATTTTGCTTAATCTCTATGCTCCCTTTGAATTGTCCTTTGCGATATTTCACGAAATCTCTCGCTTGCACAAGCAGATTAATTTCGTTTTCGTCATACATTTTCCTTGCTTTCACCTCCTATGGTAGCACCTGTGAGGAGCCAAAAGGCTTCCATTGGTCTTATTATATAAAAAGTATCGGCGGCAAGCGAATGGATAAGAAAGGCAAGAAAGGAGAGGAGAAGTCCAAGGGCAACCCATTTTCGTAAGCCTTCTGTTTCATGATAATAAAAAAGCAATTCTTTGGCAATAAGGAAAAGTAGCCATAAAAAAACAAGTGTGCCTAATATTCCATTATATGTGAGCTCGGAGAATATCCATATATCAAACCAACCGAGAGGCTTATAACCCATACCATAGCCCAGCCAGGGATGCTGAGAAATTCTCCGAAAATGTTCACCGGAAATTACACCCATATAGCGGTCGGCAAAGGCGCTCTGACCACCTCTCGTGATTTGACCTTCAAATGTCAGCTTAGCCTCAATGGGTATACTAATTATCCTTTCCTTTACCTTCGGGGAAAGAGAGGGCGCAAAGAGAACGAGAAAGAAGACGATGAGAAGGGCTATGCCGTATTTCCTGGATGGCTTTTGGAGAAGTGAGAAAAGGAAGAGGAAAGCGAGGCTAACGAATGTTCCCCGTGAAAAGGTATAGAGAATGGCAAATATACCGAAAGAGAAAACAAAAAGCAAGAGGAAACGAACTTTGGCGCCTTCGGCATAAGAAAGGAGGGCAATGGCGAGAGCGATATGGAGGAGGATGTAGGCGCCCAATATATTAGGCTGACCCTCAATTGTTCCCGTTGCCCTTCCTCCAGTAAGACGAAATTGGATTACCGCATATATGGAAGCAAGAAGGGAAGCAAAAAGGGAGGAATAAACGAGAAGTTTTAAGTCTTCTTCACCTTCCACTAAATCGCTTGCGAGAAAGAAAATTAGGAAATACTCCACCCTCTTTCCCAAATAATAGATTCCCCTCCGGAGAAACTCTCCGCTTAGGGTTCCAATCGCTATCCCGTGGAAAAGAGAAACGAAATTAAGGAGAAAAATAAGGGAAATCGGAAGGAAGAAATCTTTAGGAAGGCGAGGCAATCTTCTCTGGAGAGCGAGATTCCCCAACCAGATGATAATAGCAAGGGCTATGAGTATATCGCTTAAGCGAAGCTTTGGAATAAGCGGATTTGGGAATTCAGGCGATAGCGCAATGGCGAAGGGAAGAAAAAAGAGGATGAGACGATTCATTTCTTTTTCCTCTTTATATCTGAGACGAAGCAAGAAGCGAGAGCCTTGAAGTGATGAAAATTAGAGACTATGGCTATCCTGCCCAATTTGTATAAATTCGTCCACTTTTTAATAGGGAATGGCTCTACAGTAAGGGCACAATGGAATCCTACCACCTTCACTATTTCTATTATTTCCTCGTTATAATCCCCATAGGGATAGGAGAAATATTTGACTTCCTTACCTAATTTTTCTTCTATTTCCATTTTAGATAGTTCTATCTCCTCTCTCGCTTTATCTAAGGAAACCCTCGTCAGGAGAGGATGGGAAACCGTATGAGCGCCGAACTCTATTCCATTATCGCTCATTTCCCTAATCTCCTCCCATTGGAGAGAAAGCCCTTCTTGAGGATATTTACTAAATATTTCCCTATAAATTTCGGAAAGGGATGTGGGTTTGATGCTTCCGTTTATTAATCCTGTAGTTAGGAAAATCGTGGCGGGAAGTTTATATTTCCTTAAAATTGGATAGGCATAAATGTAATTGTTTTTATACCCATCGTCAAAGGTAATGACAACAGACCTGGAAGGCAGTTGGCTGTTTCTCTGGATATATTCAATCAATTGGGCAAGAGAAAGCACCTTAAAATTTCGGGCGAGAGGATACCTTATTTGTTTTTCAAACAAGCGAGGTGTTACATTTGTAAACATTTGCCCTAGGTCGTCAGAGATATGGTGATACACAAGAATCCAGCAGATGGGTTTTATCCTTGCTCTTAGGAAAAGATAGAGGTCTAAGAAGCCACTGAAATCAAGGAGGGGATAGAAAAGTTTCGCTATGCAATGCAATCTAGTATTCATTACTCCCTCCTTGCATACATCCCCAATATCTCTCCGATTTTTCTCGCCTGTTTCTCCCAGGAAAAACTCTCCATCCCCTCCCAATCTGGTTCCCACTCTATATCTCCCCTTAAATAAAAATCAGCCAAAGCTTTTTTCAAAAATAAGTAAATATCCTCTTCATTCTCACATACAAAGCCGGCTCTCAAACTGCTCACCATCCTTGCGGAAAGGGAATCACGCGGGCTGAGAAGCAAGATTGGTCTTTTAGCCCCCATATATTCTGGGAACTTGGTCCCCAAGTAAGTGTAGAATTTGGGAAGGTTCCGAAGAGCTAACAACAATGTGGATTCACACTCCCTTTCCAATGCTTCCTTATGGGGGACATAAGGCAAAGCTTCCACAATATCCGATAGGGAAAATCTTTTCGCTGTTGCCTCTATCTGTTTCCTCTCTTCCTCGAGAGTGAAAAACCTCAATTTTAGTGGGTATCGTTTCGTATAGTTCTCTTCTTTAAGTTTAGCAATTGCTCTGAAGAGTGGGACGATTGACATGCCCTGGAGGGTTCCACAGTAGGTGATAGTAAATTGTGGGAGTAGCGATACATTTTGGGGATAAGCCTCTGGGTCATAGCCATGGTAGATAACATATATTGGCGTTTTGTTTCTATCAACGGAGAAGTTTAATTCTTCCGAAACAGTTATTATCGCCGAGGCATTAGATAACACTCTCCGCTCTATTTTTTCTTTAAATCTTTGAAGTAGGAAGGAGAAAAGTTTCCCCCCATCCTTGGTTTTCGCCCAGGGATCAAGCATATAGGCTATCCATGGGATGTGAAGTTCTTGAGAAAGCTCCATTGCGGCAAGCAAACCCTCGACAGCATAGGCAAGGATTATGGATGGCTTATGCCTTTTAGCCAACTCCATTCCCTTTCTCACTATTTTCTTCCTCCACAGCCAATCATAGCGATAAATTAAGCCCCTATATAATAACCTCCCACCCGGAATTTTGCTGAGAATTTTTCCCGTGAATTTTAGGATTGGCTTTTCCTCTTCCCAGCACACCCAACTTGGCTCACGGTGAACAAGCTCCTCTGGAATCTCCAACGGAACTAGCTGGGGCCTCCCTAATTGGGGAAGAGTAGTGAGAACAATCGGTGTCCATCCTGACTTTAACAAGTATTTGGTAAGCTTTGAAGTTGCGAGTCCTCCCGGACCTGGCCTGGGGGGATAATAGTATGTAACGACAAACAAAGGTGCTGCTTCCTTTCTTTTGGCTATATTTTCCCTTGAAATTTTAGACATCAATGTTCCCTTCCTTTCATAGATTTACATTGAATAATTATTTTTTAATCTCCCTCGCTGGATAAGTCAATCTTTTTATACACCCTCCTTTGGTATACATTCCATCATACCTGCCTTATTTGTTTTTCAAACAAGCGAGGTGTTACATTTGTAAACATTTGCCCTAGGTCGTCAGATACATGGTGATACACAAGAATCCAGCAGAGGGGTTTTATCCGTGTTTTAAGGGAAAGGTAGAGGTATAGGAAGCTACTTAAATCAAGGAGGGGGTAGAAAAGCTTCGCTATGAGATGCAATCTCGTATCCATTACTCCCTCCTTGCATACATCCCCAATATCTCGCCAAATTTTCTTGCTAGTTTCTCCCAGGAAAAACTCTCAATCCCCTCCCAATCTGGTTCCCACTCTATATCTCCCCTTAAATAAAAATCAGCCAAAGCTTTTTTCAAAAATAAGTAAATATCCTCTTCATTCTCACATACAAAGCCGGCTCTCAAACTGCTCACCATCCTTGCGGAAAGGGAATCACGAGTGCTGAGAAGCAAGATCGGTCTTTTAGCTCCCATATATTCTGGAAACTTGGTCCCCAAGTGAGTGTAGAATTTGGGAAGGTTCCGAAGAGCTAACAACAATGTGGATTCACACATTCTTTCCATTACTTCCTTATGGGGGACAAAAGGCAAAGCTTCCACAATATCCGATAGGGAAAATCCTTTCGCTGTTGCCTCTATCTGTTTCCTCTCTTCCTCGAGAGTGAAAAACCTCAATTTTAGTGGGTATCGTTTCGTATAGTTCTCTTCTTTAAGTTTAGCAATTGCTCTGAAGAGTGGGGCAATTGGCATGCCGAGGAGGCTTCCACAATAGGTTATGGTAAATTGTGGGAGTAGCGATACATTTTGGGGATAAGCCTCTGGGTCATAGCCATGGTAGATAACATATATTGGCTTTTTGTTTCTGTCAACACAGAAGTCGAATTCTTCCGAAGCAGTTATTATCGCCGAGGCATTAGATAACACCCTTCGCTCTATTTTTTCTTTAAATCTTTGAAGTAGGAAGGAGAAAAGTTTCCCCCCATCCCTGGTTTTCGCCCAGGGGTCTCGCATATGGGCTATCCAAGGGATATGAAGCTTTTGAGAAAGCTCCATTGCGGCAAGCAAACCCTCTGGAGCAAGGCCGCAAGATGCGAGGATTATGGAAGGCTTGCACCTTTCAGCCAACTCCATTCCCTTTCTCACTATTTTCTTCCTCCACTGCCAATCATAGCGATAAATTAAGCCCCTAAATAATAACACACCACCCGGAATTTTGCTGAAAATTTTTCCCGTGAATTTTAGGATTGGCTTTTCCTCTTCCCAGCACTCCCAACTTGGCTCACGGTGAACAAGCTCCTCCGGAATCTCCAAGGGATTTATCGGACCCCTCTCTATTTTGGGAAAGCTGGTGAGAACAATCGGTGTCCATCCTGACTTTAACAAGTATTTAGTAAGCTTTGAAGCTACGACCCCTTGCGGACCTGCCCAGGGGGGATAAGTGTATGTAACCACAAACAAGGGTGCTGCTTCCTTTCTTTTGGCTATATTTTCCCTTGAAATTTTAGACATCAATGTTCCCTTCCTTTCATAGATTTACATTGAATAATTATTTTTTAATCTCCCTTGCTAAATAAGTCAACCATTTTTATAGACCTTCCTTTGTTATACCTTCCATTGTATATACCTTCCTTTAAAAATTTCCACCACTTATTGTTTGGTTGGCTTTCCTCTTCTCCAAAATTACAACTATATTGTTAGTAGTAGGCAACTTATTAATCCGCAATATTTGAAACGCTACCGAACTTTAATACTATTACAAACCCTTCGCCCTATTAGCGGGATTCATCATCCCAGGCGAAAAGAACTTTCTCACCTCTTTCAATTTCCTTGAACTTATAGTTGGGATTATATTTTAAAAGGATTTCCCTTATCTCAATTGGGTCGGTTGGACGATGATATGAACATATGGCTAATTTAGGCTTGAATTGGGAAATTGTCTTTTCCGCTCCCAATAGGGCATCAACTTCCGCCCCCTCTATGTCCATCTTAATGAAATCTACCCTCTCTAATCCCGTCTCTTCTATAATTGTATCTATTTTTAATGCCGTTACCTCTTGGATACCTTTGCTTAATTTTTCCTCCCGCTTATAAGGGGATAGAGAATGACTCGCTGAACTTTTAATAAGCAACTGCATTGAGCAATCTTGCTTATAAACGGCAACTTTTAGGGGGAGAATGGGGGCTATTCTCCCTTCGTTTTCATTTGCCATCCTCTCCAAAATTTCATAGTTTCTTTCCTCCGGCTCAATTGCTATTACCTTTCCCCCTTTACCGGCTTTCTTAGCAAATAGCAAGCTTGCGACACCTATATTTGCGCCACAATCTATCACTATATCACCTTCTTCCACTATTACGGGTGGCTCTTGATATTTGTTGAGTAAATTTATATCTCTTATGAGGTAGAATAAATAAGAAATGTATTCTCCGTCGTCTGGGACTATATAGTAAACCCCTTTTCTTTCATAAAGAACCCAGTTACAATCGCGGCGGATCAACTTTAACCCACGAGAAAAGGCTTTATTTTCTCTCCACAAGTATCTAAGTGGGAAAGGGAAAAGAACAGAAAAACCATAAAGAAGAAAACGAAATTTATCCATAAAAGAAGGAGCCACTTCTTTTGGAGAAGTGAAAAATAACACCCGGCATAATATTTTGAATTTTTCAATTAACTTCATAGTAGCTTAATCATATTCTCATTGGAAAGAAGAGTCAAGAAAAATTTCTATTTTTAAATGTTCTCTCTAACTCGCATTAACAAAAAGGTAGATTGCGAGCCTTGATGCTAAGGCATTAAGGCTCGCAATCACAAAAATGATGTCGCTTCCACAATGACAAGGGCGAAGAATACCACCATTAGGTGGTGCCAAACACTCCTTTATTTTAAATGGAACCCCATTTCCCCATCGCAAATTCAAAAAGCTTAAAACCTCTTGCAAAGACTGTGGTCTTTTACTATATTTAAATTGTTATGAAGGAGAAAAGAGAACAGCGAGAGTTCAGAGATTACATCGCGATATTCTTTAATAGGATGCCTGTTGCCCTCATCACCTTCGGCGTCGTCCTCGGACTCGTCGTCATCTATACAATCACTCAGCCCAAGATTTATAGGGCAAGCGCTAAAGTGAGAATCCTCAGAGAGACAGAAAAGATTCTCACCATCCCCTTTCCCACCTATAGCCTCGCACCAGATATCTCCACCGCTGTTAAGCTTATGACGAGCCGGGATGTGTTGCGGAAAGCAGTTGAGTATATGAGGCGAAACTCAGCCTCCGCAGGTGAGGTAAATAATATAAGCCTTGAAGCAATGGCTTCCTCCATTAAGGTGAACGCTTTGAGGGACACGGATATCATCCAGATAGATGCTTCTTCCCCCAACCCCCGTCTCGCTATGCTTATGGCTAACGCCCTCGCTAATGCCTTCGTTGAGGAAGTGGATAATATCGCTAAGAGGGAAAGCAGGGAGACAAGGATTTTTCTTGAGGAGCAAATCTACGGCAATCCGAAAAAGGGTATAAAGGGTATGGAGAAAACATTGAACGAGATTGAGGCGAAGATAAGGGATTTCCAAAAGCAGGAGGGCTTCGTGGATATTGATAAGGAAACGAGCTCGCTTATTGAGAGAGTGGGAAATCTCCGCGCGGAGATAGAGGGATGCGATATTTCAATCAAGATGGCGCAGGCAAGGCTTGAGAAAGTGGAGAATATCCTCAAACAGCAGGGGGAATGGGTCGTCTCGGGGAAAACATTAGCTGATGCCCCCTATATTTCCAAGTTAAGAGATGCAATTGCGGAGGCGGAGCTGAAGCTTTTGAACCTACAGGAGAAATACACTCAGAACAATCCCCAGGTCTTAGAGGCTAAGAAGAATCTTGATAACTTGAAGAGGGAATTGGAGGAGAGATTGAAGCAGAGGGCAAGAGAGGAGGTTGGGGAAAGCCTCACCCTAAATCCACTTCAAAGCGAGAGGATATCCGCTCAATTGGAGATATTTGCTAATGAGGCGAAGAAGAAAGCTTTGGAGGATTTCCTTCAGCCACTTGAGACCCAACTATCAACCCTCCCCGATAAGAGCCTCACCTACGCTCGCCTCCAAAGGGAAAGACAAACCCTCTCCACTCTCTATACCGACCTCTTGCAGAGATTGCAGGAGGCGAGGGTCAGGGAGACGACTACGAGAGGAAACGCTTATATCGCTGAGACAGCTACCCTTCCCACCTCTCCCGCCTTCCCACCCCGCAATCTCCTCATCTCCACTGGCTTCGTCCTCGCCATTTTTCTCGGCGTGGCAGCCGCTTTATTAGCGGAATATCTTGACGATACCGTTAAGGCTCCTTTTGATGCGGAGAGGGACTTGGGGGTTGCGGTCTTGGGAGCGATTCCCCAGTTTGAGGTAAAGGATGGAAATCTACCGGTCCTCACTCAGCCCCGCTCGAGCGCCGCTGAGGCTTTCCGCACATTGAGGTCTAATATAAAGTTCAGCCAGTTGGATAAACCCATCAAAACACTGCTGGTGACATCCTCAATTAAGGGCGAAGGGAAAACAGTCGTTGCGAGCAACCTCGCCCTTGCTTTCAGCACGGGAGGAGTGAAGACGCTCCTCATAGACTGCGATATGCGCCATCCCGAGATTCATCATCTCTTCGGTTTGGAAAGGGAGAAGGGATTGACAAGTGTTTTAGTGGGGGAGGAAAAGCTTGAGGATTGTGTTAGGGAGGTGGGAGAGAACTTGTTTGTTCTCCCCTGCGGTCCCGTTCCGCCTAATCCCGTGGAGATGCTGGATTCCCAAAGAATGCGGGATTTGCTGAACGAGTGTGGGGAGAAGTATGATATGGTGGTGCTGGATCCCCCTCCGATTATGGGGATGGCGGATGCTTTGGTTCTCTCGGCGATAAGCGATGGGGTTTTGATGTTGGCTAAGAGTGGCTCCACAAGGAGAGGGATACTCAGGCAGGCAATTGCGAGTTTGGAGAAGGCGGGTGGTAGGTTGTTGGGATTGGTTTTGAATTTCCTCACTCCCCGAAGAGGTTATTATTACTACTATTATTATTACTATTACTACAGTTATGGATATGGGAGGGAGAAAAAGAAGAAATAGTTTGGGGGTCTTCGCCTTTTGAAACTTGTGGGATACTCTATTTTCATGAGTGCGAGAGCCTTCTGACGGCAGTTAGTCAGGGCTACGGGGCAAAGAGGAGTAATTTGGCAAGATTTTTTGCATTAGCCCATTGAGAGCCGATACTTAATTCACTAAATTTCTTCTTTTAATTTTCCGTACAAATTTTATCCAAGAGCCGATAACATTTATTTTCTTCCGTTATACTTCACCCCTTCCGCAGTCCTATCATCTCTATGCTGTTTAGAAGCCCAACTAATCAAGCACCTCGCAGTGACAAAAAGAATGTCAATGCTGGCATGGGTAAAGATTTTTGAAAAAAGGGTGGATTCAAAATAACGAAAAGGGGAAAAATGGCTCATATAAAAATCTAATACCCATGGGTGCGAATCCGTGAAAGGCGGGCTTGACAATTTCATTATGTCTCTTTTTACTAAATACGAGATTGCTTCGTTGCTTCGCTCCTCGCTATGACAGTGAGGTTCTTACCCCGCTATGGAAGGAATTGCCACTAAAACATATACCTATAGATGCGAGCCCGCCGAAGCGGGCGTGGCAATCCACCCCTTTGTCATTGCGAGGGCTCCCGTAGGGAGCCCGTGGCAATCTCTTCTTGTCCAACTTTCTGTCATTGCTTCGCTACCGCCCCCAAAGACAAAAAACTCAACCCACGCTATGACAACGAAACTCCATTACTACAACGCCTTCTTGAAAGCCACGAGAATATCTTCTCCCTCTACGATGGATTACCACTATCTTGACTTTTATCTTCCCCTCGCTAAAATCAATTTAAAGAGAACCCATGCCCCAGGACAAGATTATCATCAGAGGCGCAAGGCAACATAATCTCAAGAACATCAATCTGGAGATTCCCCGGGATAAGTTAGTCGTTATTACGGGTTTATCTGGTTCGGGGAAATCCTCCCTAGCCTTTGATACAATCTACGCCGAAGGGCAAAGAAGATATGTTGAGAGCCTATCAGCATACGCCCGCCAGTTCCTTGAGCAGATGGATAAGCCCGATGTTGATTTCATTGATGGCTTATCCCCCGCGATCTCCATAGACCAGAAATCCGCACCGCGTAATCCCCGCTCAACGGTCGGAACCGTCACCGAGATATATGACTACCTCCGCCTCCTCTTCGCCCGCATCGGCGTCCCCTATTGTCCGAATTGCGGAGTCAAAATAGAAAGGCAAACGGTTCAGCAGATAACAGACCAAATCCTCAACCTCCCAGAAGGAACAAGGATTCTCGTCCTTGCCCCCATCGTTAAGGGACGCAAGGGAGAATATAAATCCCTCCTTGAGGAGATAAAAAGGGAAGGCTTCACAAGGGTAAGGGTAGATGGGCAGATGCTAAATCTCGCCGAGGAGGAAATCCCCCTACTTGATAAATACAAAATCCATCACATTGAGGTGATTGTTGACAGGATAGTCTTGAGGGAAGGGATAAAGGGAAGATTAACCGATTCCCTTGAGACGGCTTTGAAGATGGGCAAGGGACAGGTGATAGTCAGCGTGATGGACGGGGAAGAGCTCTATTTCTCAGAGGAATTCGCCTGTCCGATTTGCGGATTCAGTATGGGCGAACTGGAGCCGAGAAAGTTTTCCTTCAACTCCCCCTATGGCGCCTGCCCCACTTGCCACGGCTTGGGCTATGTCACCGATTTCTCTCCCGACCTGGTCTTTGATTACGATAAGAGCATAGCGGAGGGCGGGATAATCCCCCTTAGGAAGTTCTATAGCGAGTATTATCCCGCCATCATAAGAAGCCTTGCGGAGGAATATGGCTTCAGCCTCCACGAGCCGATAAAGAAGCTTCCTCCTGAAATAAGAGAGATGTTATTTTATGGCACGAATAGACCGGTCTTCATTTCCTATGTTAACTGGCGAGGCTACGAGAGGGAGTATTGGACGCATTTTAGGGGAATAAAGGAGATGCTTGAAGAGAAGCTGAGATATAGCACCTCGGAGCGGGTCAAGGAGGAAGTGGCGCAATTTATGGCAACCCATGTCTGCCCGGATTGCGAGGGTAAAAGGTTGAAGAAGGAAAGCCTCGCTGTAAAGGTTGCGGGGAAGAATATATATGAGGTCACCCTTCTCTCCGTTGATGAGGCATACAAGTTCTTTGCCTCACTTCCCGAGCAATTGAGCGAGAAGGAGAAGATAATAGCTCAGCCAATTTTAAAGGAAATTTTGGCTCGCTTAGGGTTCCTCAAGGATGTTGGACTGGGCTATCTTACCCTGGAGCGACCGGCAAACACATTAGCGGGAGGGGAGGCGCAGAGGATTCGGCTTGCTACCCAAATTGGCTCGGGATTAATGGGGGTGATTTATATCCTTGATGAGCCATCCATTGGTCTTCATCCCAGAGATAATAGGCGCCTTCTTGATACCCTCATCAAATTGAGGGACCTTGGAAACACGGTGATTGTAGTTGAGCACGACGAGGAAACGATAAGAACAGCTGACTGGATTATAGATTTGGGACCTGGGGCGGGAGAGCATGGCGGATATGTCGTGGTATCGGGCACCCTGGAGGATGTAATAAAGGAACCCCGCTCAATAACGGGACAATATCTCTCAGGGGCGAGGAGGATTCCCGTCCCCAAAACGAGGAGAAAACCCAAGGGGAAATGGTTAATTATAAAGGGAGCGAAGAAATACAACTTGAAGGGCATAGATGTGAAGATTCCTTTGGGTCTTTTCGTCGCCATAACTGGCGTTTCCGGTTCGGGCAAAAGCACTCTATTAGAGGAGATAGTTTACCCCGTCGTCTCCAATCACCTCTATGGAACGAGGCTTCCCACGGGCGAATATAAAGGAGTTGAGGGATTGGAGGAATTAGACAAGGTGATTAACATAGACCAATCACCCATAGGGAGAACTCCCCGCTCCAATCCCGCCACTTATACTGGCGTCTTTGACTTGATACGCCAGCTATTCGCCCAACTCCCGGAGGCGAAAGCGAGGGGATATAAGCCAGGACGCTTCTCCTTCAATGTCAAGGGTGGAAGATGTGAGGCTTGCAAGGGCGACGGATATATAAAGGTGGAAATGCAATTCCTTCCTGATGTTTATGTGAGGTGCGAGGAGTGCAAGGGGAAGAGGTACAATAGGGAAACTTTGGAGATAAAATACAAGGGAAAGACGATTGCCGATGTCTTGGATATGACGGTTGAGGAAGCCCTTCACTTCTTCCGCAACATAGAGCCCATCAGGAAGAAGCTGGAAACACTCTACGATGTGGGGCTCGGCTATATTAGGTTGGGTCAGCCAGCAACTACCCTCTCGGGCGGGGAAGCGCAGAGGGTAAAGCTGGCAACGGAGTTATCTCGCAAGGCTACGGGAAGAACTCTCTACATATTGGATGAACCCACCACAGGACTCCACTTCGCCGATGTGGAGAAACTCCTTAATATCCTCCATCGCTTGGTTGATAGAGGGAATACAGTGCTAATCATAGAGCATAACCTGGAAGTGATAAAGACGGCTGATTGGATAATTGACCTCGGTCCCGAGGGTGGTGAGCAGGGAGGCTATATAATCGCCGAAGGTCCACCTGAGGAGATAATCAAGAACCCCATCTCCTATACTGGACAGTTCCTTAAGAAAGTCCTCCTCAAAGAGGAAGTAGCGGTCTCAACGAGTTGAGGGAATTATGTTAAGAGTGGGGATAGTGGGTTTGCCGAACGCGGGGAAAACGACCTTTTTCAACGCCCTAACTCAATCATCCGCTGAAGCTGCCCCCTACCCTTTCACAACAATAGACCCAAATAGGGCAATCGTCCCAATCCCTGATGAGCGTCTTGATGTGCTGGCGAAAATATTCTCTCAGGAGGTGGTTAAGCCAGCAACAATTGAGTTCGTTGATGTAGCCGGCTTGGTGAAGGGGGCACACGAGGGTGAAGGATTGGGAAATCAGTTTCTCGCCCAATTGAGAGAGGTGGACGCTATAGTTCACATAATAAGATTCTTCTCCGACCCCCAAATCCCCCATATTGAGGGAACGATAGACCCCAAAAGGGATTTTGAGATAATAAATACCGAGCTTCTTTACGCCGATTTGGAAACCATAGAGAGGAGGATAGAAAGGATAAGGAAGAAACCAGGCGAGAAGGAAAGGGAGGAATTGAGAGTCTTGGAACTCCTCAAGGAGCATATAGGGAAAGGGAATTGGGCTATCACCTTCAACGCATATGAGAAGGCGAAAGAAGTGATTTCCGGTCTTTTCCTCTTAACCTCCAAGCCCTGCTTAATAGTAGCCAATATGGATGAGGAACAGATTGTGAAGGGCGAGATGACGGAGATTGATGGATTTCAAGCCATACCCATATGCGCCAAATTGGAAGCGGATATCCTCGCCTTCTCTCCCGAGGAAAGAAAGGAATACCTTGAGATGATGGGCATCAAGGAAACAGGGCTTGTGAAGATTTTGAAGGAATGCTATCGCATGTTGGGGTTGATTACTTTTTATACGGGTGTGGGAAAGGAATTAAGAGCTTGGCCAATCAAGGAAGGGACGACGGCTTGGGAGGCGGCGGGGAAGATTCATTCAGACATCCAGAAAGGGTTCGTTAAAGCAGAAGTTATATCCTTTGATGAGCTTGTCAAGGTGGGTTCTTGGGCTACTGCGAAAGAAAAGGGAATCGTGAGGATTGAAGGGAAAAGTTATGTGATGAAGGACGGAGATATCGCCTACTTTCGCTTCCAACCATAGGTTTGTAGGCTTTAGATAAGGAAGCCGAAACAATCAAAAAAGAGATTGCTTCGCTATCGCTCGCATCTATGGGTATAGGTTTTAGCGACAATTCCTTCCGTAGCGGGATAAGAACCCCCATTGTCATTGCGAGCCTTCTGCTTCGCAGAAGGCGTGGCAATCTCGTATTTAATCATAGAGAATGAATGCAATTGCCAGGTCCTCCTTTGTCGGACTCGCGTCTTTGGATATAGATTTTTATATGAAACATTTTGTTTTTCGTTATTATAAATCCCCCCTTATGCTATCAATTCAAATTTTTTAACATTTCCTTCATAACGATTTATTTATTTTTCAAAAATCTTTACCCATGCCAGCAATGACAAAAAATGTATTGACAACAACCCAAACCCAAAAGCAAAATAGATATTGATTCCCCCTAAAGGAGCTGAGGCTATGCCTTCAAGGAAGGAAATAGCAGATGCTCAACCCATATCAATAAAGCAGGAAGAGGAAAAGGTTGAGTTAAAGTTCGTCGGAGATATAACCGCTGGTTTCCCCTCCCCAGCGGAGGAGGAACTTTTTGAAAACATCTCCCTAGAAGAATGGCTCATAAGAAATCCTACCTCCACATTTCTCGTTAAAGTCTATGGCGAATCAATGATAGAGGCGGGTATATTGCCCGGCGATTTCGTCTTAGTTGATAGGAGCCTTGCTCCCAAAAACGGCGATATCGTCATTGCAGAAGTAGATGGCGAATGGACGATGAAGTATTTCCGCAAACAAAGGGGAGAGATACTCCTCGTCCCAGCCAACCCACGCTATCCTCCAATCAAACCAACCGAAAGTCTCAATATCTTCGGAGTCGTAATAGGAGTGGTGAGGAAATATAGATGAATAATGAGCAACCCATTTCCATTGAAGGCTTTCCAAGGGCGATTCTCCATTTAGACGCAGACGCCTTCTTCGCCTCCTGTGAACAGGCAACGAATCCTTCCCTGAAAGGGAAACCGATAGTCGTGGGAAAGGACAGGGGAATAGTGACCGCTGCGAGCTACGAAGCGAAGGCGCTCGGCGTGCAAAGAGGAATGCTGATAAAGGAAGTGGAAAGGAAATTTCCCCAAGTGGTTATCCTTAAATCCGATTACGAAAAATACAGCATCTTCTCACTGAGAATCTTTGAGATTTTGCGTCGCTTCTCCCCCATCGTTGAGGAATACTCAATAGACGAAGCTTTTGTGGACCTGACAGGCTTGAGAAGACCACTTCATTCTTCCTATGAGGAAATCGGTCTCCGCATAAAAGAGACAATCAAGAAAGAGCTCGGCATAACCGTTTCCGTGGGGATAAGCTTGACCAAGGTTCTAGCTAAAATCGCCTCCAAACAGAAAAAGCCAGATGGCTTGACAGTTATCCCTGGAAGGGAGATTCATCTTTATCTCAAGGATTTGCCCATCTCCGAGGTGTGGGGGATAGGACCCAATACAGCCTCCTTCTGCGAGAAGCTCGGAATAAGAACAGCCCTTGACTACGCTCGCAAATCGGAAAACTTCATAAAGAAATACTTCTCAAAGCCCTTTTATGAAATCTGGCTAGAGCTGCGGGGAGTAAGCGTCTATCCCGTCAATCCAGAACCAAAAGATTCTTACAAATCTATCAGCAAAGCCCTCACCTTCCCGCCCACCGCCGATAAGAACTTGGTCTTCGCCCATCTATCTATGAACTTAGAGAAAGCCTGCTTCAAGGCGAGGAAATACGAACTTCTGGCAAAGAAGGTTATCTTCTTCCTTCGCAAACAGGATTACTCCTGCGTTGGAATGGAGATAAAGCTCTCCTCCCCTTCCGCCTATCCAGTGGAGATACTCCCTCTTTTGAGGCAACCATTTGAGGAGCTATATGAGGACGAAGCCCTATATCGCCAAACGGGAGTAATTCTCTCAGATTTGCTTTCCAAAAACGCCTACCAACCAAATATATTTGATAGCCAATTAAGGGCGGAGAAGATTTCAAAACTTTACGAGGTGATTGATGACCTCGCCCAACGATTCGGGAGGACCACTATCGCCCCCGCTTCAAGCATTCCCTTGATTAAAGATAATCCCCTCAAAAGAGGAAAAAGCTTCAAGATTCCCATCCTCCCCATAAAGCTTCAGTAATAGTAATTTCTTCAAATATAAGGTAGAATTTCTCTCCCCATAAATGTAAAATATAAACAAAGGAGGCTCCAAAAATGAAATATGACTTTCGGAATTTGCTGGCGGAGGCGAAGGAAATCCTTGATGAAAAGGACAAAGCGAGAGAGGAAGCTCTCAAGCTTTCCCGTGAGATAACGAGGAATTCCGCCTTCTCCATAAGGGCTCTTCATCAAGGAGAGCTATCCGAGGCAGAAAAGCTTTTAAACGATGCTTTGGAAAGACATAGGGAGCTTGTCTCCCTCTTGGAGAGGCATCCCGACCTTCGCTACTCGGGCTTCGTTCACGACGCAGAAAAGGAACTAGTGGAGGCAAGCGTCATCTTCTCAATTAAACAGAAGAAACCCATTCAAAAGCAAAAAGAATTGGGGGTTTTGTATACCGCTTATCTAAACGGAATCGGAGAAGCAATGGGTGAGGTGAGGAGGATGCTGCTTGATTGTATTAGAAGAGGGGAACTTGAGGAATGTGAATGGCTCCTCAGTCTGATGGAAGAAGTCTATTACTTTCTATCCTCTCTAATTTATCCCGATGCGATAACGGGAAACCTCCGCCGAACAGTTGATATGGTAAGGGGAGTTTTGGAACGCTCAAGGGGAGATTTGACGCTCGCCATGGTAACCCTACCATTAATAGAGGAGAATTTCAACGAGGAGAAAGGAGAGGAAGAAAATGCCTGACGAATTGGGAAGACCCATATTCACGGTTTTCGGTGCAGGGAACGGGGGACAAGCGATGGCGGGCTACTTGGCTTTGAAGGGATTCCAGGTCCGCCTCTATAATCGCAGCGAACCACGCATCCAGCCGATAAAATTGATGGGTGGTATAGAGTTAGTTGGCTCGGAGATGCATCCCGATTTGCGTGGATTCGGAGAGATTCCTATCGTCACTACAAATGCTGAAGAGGCGATGGAGGGAAGCGATATACTTTTAGTCGTCGTCCCTGCAAATGGTCATCGTTTCATCGCCGAGCAGATGGCTCCCCACCTCAAAGATGGACAAATAATCGTTCTGAACCCGGGAAGGACATTTGGAGCATTGGAGGTTTATCAAATCTTGAGAGAGAGGGGAGTAAAGGCAAATGTGATAGTAGCGGAGGCTCAAACATTCATTTTCGCCTCCCGCAACATCAATCCAGCACAAGTGCGCATCTTCCGCATAAAAAACAGCATCCCTGTTGCAGCTATCCCCGCTTATAGAACTATAGAGGTCATAAAAGCTTTAAGGGTTGCGTTTCCACAATTCGTTCCCGAGGCGAATGTCTTCCTAACAAGTCTTAACAATATAGGGGCGGTCTTCCATCCCGCTATAACCGTTCTTAACGCATCTCGCATAGAATCAACCCACGGAGATTTCGAGTTTTATATAGAGGGGGTAACACCGGCAATAGCAAGCATATTGGAGAGAATTGACGAGGAAAGATGCAAGGTTATGGAAGCTTTGGGCATAAGACCCATGACGGCACGGGAATGGCTTTACATCGCATATGACGCTGCTGGTTCATCCCTCTTTGAAGCAATCCATAATAACAGGGGCTACTATGGGATTAAAGCCCCTCCCACGCTCGAGCATCGCTATATAACCGAGGATGTTCCGATGAGCCTTGTCCCTATCGCATCTTTGGGAAGGATGTTGGGAATTCCCGTTGATACGATAGAGACGATTATCAAACTCGCCTGCGTGGTCCTCAAAAGAGATTTTTGGGAGGAAGGAAGGACAGTGGAAAAGCTCGGCTTGGCGGGTCGCTCAGTTCGGGAGATAAGAAGGCTCGCTCTGGAAGGAGAAGATTAGGAACCAAAAGGTTTTTCACAAAAAGCCATCACAGCGCTTTCCCATTATTTTTCTCTTCTTCTAATTATTAATACCTTTTCCCCCTCCACCCTAATAGCCAGTTTCTTTTCCTTTGCACTTATTTTTTCCTTCCTTTCTTCCCTACATTTCACAGGGTCAAAATACCTTACCTCAAATCCTCCAGAAAGGGAATCCAAAGCAAAATTTCCTCCCTCTGGTAGATAAACAAGAAAAACGGTTTTATCAATTGATGCCAAACAAACCACATTTTTACCCTCTATTTGAGGATATGGTTCCATCTTCCACCAAGGAACTGAAGTTAAAACTTGATACATAAACTTCAAATAAGGATAAAGAAGCCCCGCTGGCTCCATTAGCTTTCCCCAATTGCCGAAAAACGCTCCGTTTCTACCTATCTCGCGCGGAGGGGTCACCTGGTCGCCATAGGAGAGGTGAGCACCGCTAAGCAGGATAGTCCAGCAGGCTTTCCTGAGATTTGCCACATCCAATCCCGCTTCTCCCTGATAGCCATCCCCTTCCCAAATACACTCCTGCGCCAGTATCGGCTTCCTCACCACACTCCGAATCTCCTCCATCAACCCTTTATATTTATCATAATTCCAGTCCCTCAACTTATCCTGAAGGGTGAAATAATCGTAAAAAGGAGATGAGCATATCTCCAAAGCCTTCTTGCTATAGTTCCATGAGTGGACGCTTAGAAGCCTATGCCAGGGGTCATATTTTCTTATGAGCTCAAGGATTTCTAAAACCTCAACGGGGCTAAAACCTTCCTCCCACTCCGTTACGGGTTGAAATGTGGCATTAAAGAAACCCGACCAGCGAGCAGTCCAATATCTCACGAAGTTTTCCCATTCCTCTTTGGGCATTCTGGGAACTCCATTCGTTCCACCGAATATGTTCGCTGGGATAAGATACATATTCCTCTTCTTCAAGCTGAACAAAACTCTGTCCATATTCCTCCAGAAGCGAAGGTCATAGCGGGAAAAGTCAAACCCATCTCCAGTATTGACCCAGGGTGCACGATAGCCTACCCCGGGGATTCCACTAAACCCACAATGGGGAGCGACGATTGCATTGAAACCGAACTTCTGAACGAAGTCCAAAGTCTCCTCCAATTTACCCATCTCCGCAACGACATCTGCTTCCTCCATATCATAGGCAAACAAGAAAAACGGAGTTCCATCAGCAGTGCAAAACCATATGCTATTTGGAGGATAAATTCTCAGAGGTCCTCTTATATTTGATTGTTTACAGAGGAAAACACCTTCAATCGGCTTAGTTGACCCATCGGAGAAATATATCTTGTATTTCCACTCCCCTTCTTCGTCTGGCATAAACCTTATTCTCCATATGTAGCCACCGTCGTAAAATCCGTAAATTTTGAGCTCTCTTCCGCTCTTCAAATTCCTAAATTCCCCTATAAGAGCAACATCGCGAAAGGGGTTATCGTAGATTTTCTCGTTCTTCAGGGAGAATTCAATCAAATCCCACCTTCCAACAACCCTCCTCTCCTGCGAGCAGAAGGTGGACGCATTATAAACCAAACACATAACGAACAAAATCGCAATTTTAGACTTGATTAGCATCTCAATTTATTTTAACATGTTAGCTTTCAACCTGGTAAGCAAATTAGAATTGACGACCATTTTATCATCATTTAAAATCAGTATAAAGTAAACACTTTTCCCTGAAGAGGTGATTTTTGTGCAGGAAGAAAAGAGAGGTCCTTTTATGACTAGGAACAAGCTTTACTTCTTAGGCAAATGGCAATGCAGAATCTGCCGATATGAGTATTACCCCGAAGCACAATCCTTTGCAAAACTTCCCGAGAACTGGCATTGTCCCGTCTGCGGCTCTCACAAATGGATTTACACGGGAGTGGGAATCTCTTATCCGAAAACGGTGACCAGAGCGTGAACATTGAAGAAGCACGAGATAATGTATCAAGACTAATTGAAGAAGTAAAAAAAGCAATCATAGGGAAGGATGAGGTAATAAAGCTTTCCGTTATCTGCCTCTTAGCGAAAGGGCATCTTTTAATTGATGATATACCAGGAGTAGGTAAAACGACATTGGCAAAGGCTTTAGCTAAGGCAATAGGAGGGATATTCAAGAGAATTCAGTTCACCCCCGACCTTTTGCCATCCGATATAACTGGTGGCTCCATTTACGACCCAAAGGAGAGCAAGTTCATCTTCAAGCCTGGACCCATCTTCGCAAATATAGTTTTAGCTGATGAAATAAACAGGGCTTCGCCGAGAACACAAGCAAGCCTTCTGGAAAGTATGGAGGAACATCAGGTGACGGCTGATGGCGTAAGCTATAAGCTGCCCGAGCCATTTATCGTTATTGCCACGGAGAACCGAGTTGAACACTACGGCATTTATCCGCTTCCCGAGGCACAAATAGACAGGTTTATGATGCGTCTCTCGCTTGGCTATCCCGAGAAGGAGAGCGAGGAGGAAATATTGAGAAATCATAAGGAGGTGGACGATTTAGCTGAAAGGGTGGAGAGGGTTGTTGACCCCGATACAGTAGTTGCCCTACAGGGAAAAGTTAAGGAGATATATGTTTCGCCCGAGATTCAAAGCTATATAGTTGACCTCGTTTGGGAAACGAGGAGACATCCGGCGGTTTCCCTTGGAGCGAGCCCGAGAGTGGGAATCCATTTGCAGAGATGCGCGCAAGCTTTCGCCCTATCCGAAGGGAGGGATTTCGTCCTACCAGACGATGTGAAATTTCTTATCCCTCATATTCTTGGACACAGGCTCATTCTTAAGCCAGAAAGACGAGTTGATGTTCCTTCGCTGGTGAAAGAAATAGTGGAGAAAGTCCCAGTCCCATTGATACGAAGGTGATGCTTACCTCTTGGTGAGCCCTAAAGTAAAGCAATTATCTCTTCTATTCATAGGTTTTTACATTCTAATCCTCGCCTTTATAATCAAACTTCCCCATATAGTCTTTATAGCTTCCTTTCTCTGGTCCCTTCCCCTTTCCTCCCTTCTCTTTAGCTACTTCTTCCTTTTCAAAATAAAAATCAATGTGGAGTTCCCAGTGGGATTGACACAGGGAGAAGAAGGGAGGATAATCCACAGAATAGAAAAAGGAACCTTCGCCCCCCCAATGCTTACATCAAGAGCTGTCTTGCCGCCGCCATTAGTGAGCATAGAACCTGCTTCCTTGATTTTATCCGAGGTAATGGGAGAAGAGCGGTTCTTCGCCGTGAAAAGGGGGGTTTATAAAATAAAAGAAGTGATTTTATCAGCCTCGGATTTCCTCGGAATTTTTCAAATTAGGAGGAAACAAAAAGTGGAGGGAGAGATGATTATTTATCCCTCCTATGTGAAATTCACTTCCCTGCTCGTCTTTTCTGGGAGGGGAGAAGAAGGGATGGGTGGCGGTCAGCCATCTAGGGGAGGAGTGGAGTTTGCCAGCGTTCGGGAATGGCAAGCTGGTGAAAGCCCGCGAAAAATAAATTGGCGATTATCCGCTAAGTGGGGACGTTTATTCGTCGTTCAGCACGCCCAAGCTGGCTCTCGTTCCCAGACAATCGTGATAGACTGCTCACCTCAAGGCGTGTTCGGAGATATTAAAGACAACACTTTTGAGCTATCAATAAAAGTAGCCGCTTCCCTCGCTTGGGCGACACTTGAAAATGGCGGTGATGTTACGCTAATTTATGCTGACGATAAAGGAAAACCTTACCTCTCTCGCTACACTTCCTTTACCCCCATCTTGGAACTGTTAGCGAGATTGGAAGCTAAATCCCCTCTTAAACTCCCTGCTCTCCTTGAGGAATTGAATTTAGACGAGGAATCGTCCCTTGTTCTCTTGACATCTCTTCCCGATGATTCACTTTTACCCTTTCTGAGAAGGCAAAGGGAGATGGGAAATCCTCCTCTTCTGCTCCTGATGGACGCCTCTTCTTTCGGCAGGACAGGATGGTTTTCTGCTCCCTTTTTAGAATCAGTTAAAGCGCTTGCCACTGTAGCGGTCATCGGCAGGGAGGATAATTTGAAAGAGAGGTTGGAAAAGATTTGGGCGATACACTCCTCTATTTGACCTCCCTCGGCGTAACGCTGAGCGGTGTGTTTTCCTATTATTCCGTTGTGGAAAGCAATGTCATCCGCATTCCCACCCTTTTGTTTATCCTAAATGGACATCTCGTTAGCTTCCTGCTCAGGGAAAACAAGAAAAAAAGGCTATATTCTTCCTTTTTCCTATTCTCTCTCCTTCTTCTTCTATTTATAGATGTCTTTAAGGGGAAAGGGCTTCTCCTCTTCCCTCCCGAGGCGGGAGGAGAGCTCGGGCTAATAATCGGGAACTTCCTCCTCTGGCTCGTCGTTCTCCGAAGCTACACCCTTTTCTCCCCAGGCTATCTCCTTTTCTCCATTGTTCCCTCCGTTGCATTCCTTGGTCTGATTTCCGCCTATACAGTTGACCCAGAACTTTTTCTCTATACTTCCCTCTGCTTCCTTTTCTCAATCCTCCTTCTCATCTTCAACTCCTATGAAATAGAAAGATTTTTTTCCCTTCGTTCCACCCTATTTACGATGGGGCTTTTCCTCTTCCTCCTATCCGTTCTCCTTGCCTTCTACCTTTTCATACCCCTTCAAAAGCTCAGCTCCGCTCTACCCACTCCTCAAGTTTATATTCGTCTCAAAAGCTTTCAAAGGAGCAATTTATACGAAAATCCTCCATTTCTACCCAATGCGGTGCTTTTGGGAGGCGGCCTGCCAAGGGGAAACGAAATCGTTCTGGAGCTAAAGGGAGAGCCCACTCCCCTGCTGAGACAGGGAACATATGAGTATTTCACGGGCAGATATTGGGTTAAGTATCTTTTCTCTTACACTCAACTAAATGGAAAAAACGGGGTCTTCTCCATCTCACAAATCAAACCACGCTTCTCCCAAGTTAGACAAGAGCTCTCCCTAAAAGAGGTTCCTGTTTCACTTGCTCCTCCGATTTTCGGGTTTTTTGGACCTTTCACACCTCCTCCATTCACTGGGAGAAGACTCTACCTCCTTACGCCACCTAATCCCTGCGAAATTCTGTTCAAACCCGATATAGCTCCCCTTTATATTTTGAAAGGCATTGATAACTCCCTTTCCGCCGTTTTCTTCACAAGGGAAAAAATCCACTATGAGGTCATTTCTCAGCCCGATTTGGCCTGGCAGGAGCCCTTCACATCCTCCATTTACCTTCAGAAGCCTCCCTCACAAAAGACTGGGGAACTTGCTAAGAGCATAACGAAGGGTTTAAAAAATGATTATCAAAAAGCCATCGCGATTCAAGAGTATCTCAAGAAGAACTATTCCTATCGGCTAACTGGTTCACCTTCTCCAATTGAGAACGCCGTTGAGTGGTTCTTGTTCAAGAGCAAGAAGGGAGATTGCGATTTCTTCGCCTCCGCTATGTGCATACTTTTGAGAGAAGTAGGCATTCCCGCAAGGGTAGCTGTTGGATACTCGGTGTCAGAATACGACCCCAAAAGAGATGTTTGGATAGTGAGGCAAAAGGACGCCCATATGTGGGTTGAAGCGTATATCAAAGGACAAGGATGGTTGACATTCGACCCCACTCCTGCGGGTGGCTCCTCTCTCTACTATTTATATCTTTCCCTCCAGCGTTATTACGCCCTCCATAAGAGGAAAATATTCCCTCTATTCCTTTTTTTAGCTTCAATCTACCTCCTATTTCTGCTTTATCGGGCTACCATTTTGGAGGAGAAAAGGAAAAAGAAAAAAGGAGATATTAAAGAGAAGCTCGCCCTCTCCCTAATCGCTTTGGGCAAAAAACTTGAAAGGATGGGGTTGCCAGCCCGCAGAAGCTCCCACACTTTAAGGGAATGGTTTAGAGAAATCTCCCCTCACCTATCCCCCTCTTTCCGAGAAATGCTTGGGGAAATAATAAATATATGTGAGGAAGCCTTCTATGGTAGAGACGTTGAAGAGAAGAAAATTAACCTCGCTTTAAATCAGATAAATGAGCTGAGGAAGGTGAAAAGATGGCAGATAATAAAAACATCTACATCTTAATCGGAGAAGAGGTTTTAAAAGAGGGCGAGATCGAAGCTTTGATAAAGAAATATGCGGAAGGAGAATTCAAGGAATTCAACCTTGATATATTAAAGGGTAAAGAAACTTCCTCCACTTCAATTCTCCAGAGAGCTCACACACCCCCGATTGGAGCGAAATTCAGGCTGATAGTAGTGAGAGATTTCGGTGCTCTTTCCGAAGGGGAGCAAAAGAAGTTAGCGGAATCCCTTGAAACGATTCCTCGCTCCACAATTCTCATCCTCAGCGTTGAGAAAAAAGAAGAATTGAGCACAAAACTTCGCGAAAAGCTTCGTAAGCTCAAAGATTTTGTAGTGGAGAAGTCCACGGGATTTAAAGGCAAAAAGTGGGAGATGGAACAGCAGAAAAGGGAATGGGTTCAGAAAGAGCTGAGAAAAAGGAATATAAAGATAGCGCCAGATGCCCTTAATCTCTTGTTGTCGCTTCCCTTGGATACTCGCCAACTGTTAATTGAGATAGAGAAGCTTTCCACCTATGCTCAGGGAGACATTATCAGAAGGGAAGATGTGGAGAATCTCGTTGTGGGAACGGAGGATATAAAGACATATCATTTAGTAGACGCCGTCTTCTATAAGAACGCACCGGAAGCTATGAGATTTTTATATTCCCTTCTCGAAACAGGCGATATTTGGACACCACTCGTCATCCTTCATTCCCTTGTTTCCCATACAAGGTTGCTTATTCAGACAAAACTTCTTCAGGAGAGAGGAATCCCTTTAAATAAGATTTCCATAGAAAGGGCACCAAGCGAGGTAAAGGATTTTCTTCTTCAGGGAAATAATGGTATAGTGAATTATATTGAGAAGAGAAATTGGTTGATTAAAAGATTGGAGGAGCAAGCGATGAGGTTCAGCAAAAGGTCGCTCTACTCCATCCTTCGCTTTTTACATAGGATAGATATGGAGATAAAGCAAGGAGCCGACCCAAAGGAGAAACTTGAATACTTTATATTCAAAGTGGCAGGACTTTCCCCATATAAAGAGGAGAAATCAATTAGCTGAAAGAAGCTCCTGCAATTTTTTCATCAACTTGCTTTTCAAACGGGAAGCGGTATTTTTATGAAAAACCCCCTTGCTGACGGCTTTATCCAGTCGTCTGCAGGCTTCCCGCACCGCCAGTTGCGCCTTCTCCTTGTCCTTTTCCGCAAGGGCGGAAAGAGCTTTTTTAAGAAAGGTTCGCACGGCGGATTTTATCGCTTTATTTCTCATTCTTCTTTTCTCAGCTCTTCTTTGGGCTTTCTGCGCTGACTTCGTCTTTGGCAAAGCAGAATTCACCTCCAAGTTATTTAATTATACAGATTTTAACATTTATTGCCAACTCAATGTTGTTATTTACTAATAGATTTGTTTTTTGCTGACTTTTTCAATCGTTAATATACTTTTGCTGGGACGAAGCAAGGCTAAAATCTCCAATTGAATCCTGACTTCCGAAAAAAATAATGGCGTAAGTGATATTTCCTAATTAAAATCTTTAAAAAATTTTAATCATTACTTAAAATGCTATAAGAATGCTCAAGGAGCGGAAAATTGTTTAGAAACAGAGTAATCACTGCCCTTTGGGGCACAGCTGTTTTCCTTTTCGCCCTCCTTTTTCCCTGGGGAGATGGCCTTCTTTTCCTCCTCCTTCTTCTCACTATCTCCCTTCTCGCACTAAACGAGCTTTTCTCATCTCTACAGAACAAAGGATTTTATCCATTTAAGTTCATCGCTTTTATATCATCAACCCTCTTTCTCATCCTCGTTTATTTTAAAAAAATGTCTCTCATCCCTCACCTCCTCGCCTTAACTTTGCTCCTATCCTTTTTCATCGGGCTTGCAATCCGCAGGGGAAGAAACCTTCTCCGAGATTTGAGCTTGACCTTTCTCCCAATCCTTTACATCAGCGGACTTATCTCGTATCTCCTCCTCTTGTATTCCTCTCAAGCATCACTTCATCCTCCCAGTTCCTCAACTCCCTCGGGAGTTTGGCTCTGCGCTATCGTTGTCATTACGAATTGGCTCAATGATATAGGTTCTTACTTTGGAGGAAAGTTTTTGGGGAAAAAGCATATATTCCCACATATCAGCCCGGCGAAAACCCTTGAGGGATTCGTTTTAGGCTTCATATCCGCTATCGTAGGAGGGACAATATTGGGTATTTTGAGCGGATTGGGAATATTTGTTAGCCTCCTCCTTTCTCTCGTAATAGGGATATTTGCTCCCCTTGGCGATTTAGCTGAATCTGCGATCAAAAGGGAACTGGGAATTAAGGATTTCAGCTCGATTCTGCCCGGTCACGGAGGAATTCTTGATAGATTTGATAGCCTCCTCTTCTCCGCTCCTGCTTCCTATTATCTCCTGAAACTCCTCCTCGTCATAAGCTGAACATTCTGTTTAGATTTTAACGAACTCGTCTTTGAAAAATTTACAATTCCCTTTTCATCTTTTATCATTTAAATTGGTGATTGAATTGAAGAAAAAGGTTCTTTTGCAAAATATAAATATCATCCTAACCCTCCTCTTTCTCATCCCTTCCCTTTCATTCCCCTTTACCCTCATTGATTTATTAACTCAAAAAGGTGAAAATCTCAAATTACAAGATTTCCTGAATTATATCAAGGTCAACCCTTCCTCTCTAATATTCAGCTGGCGGGAAAAAGACGGGGAATGGCATCAACTACAATTCCAAGTCGTAGGAAAAATACTCCAAGCAGAGGACTCTCTCTTTAATGTTAAAATCATCCCCTCCATTTTTAAATCCGGGCTGGAAATCTCCTGCGAAATCAAGCCTAAACAGGAGAGCGACGCTCCCCACGAACTCCTCCTTTCCTCAATATTTGACCCCTCAAAATGGGAGCGACAATTCTACCCTCGCCTCCCCTATCTCGTCCTCCCTCCATCCTCTCCCGCAAACATCCGCTTCCTCGCTGAGGAAAACGATTGGACTGAACTCAAAGAATGGCCGGCGGTGTTCTTCTACCCTTTTGGCATCTTAGAAAATAATACCCATTTCCTCCTCTGGGGCTCCCTTGATATCGGGAAATTCGCCCTTTTGACGCCTAACCTCATTCCCAATCACATCCCAGCCATCTGCTTCCGCCCCAGGAGCTTAAAGAAAAACGAAACACTCAAATTGGAGCTTTTCATAAAAAGCTTCCCCAAAAATAAGTTTCCTCGCTATCGCGATGTCCTCCGCTGGTATATTGAAAATTGGAGGGATAGCGACCCCTTAACGGGAGAAATTCTGAAAAACGCAAGGAATATAATATCCCTGAAGGAGAAATTGAGACGAACGCTACCCACAGGCAATCTCGTTGGCTTTCCCGGAGGGGAACAAGTATCGGACGGAGAGGGGAATCTAAACGATTGGGGAAGATACAAGCTCCAGGGATGGCAAGAATTGAAAATAGGCAACCTATGGTATTACGCCTGGCATCGCTGGGACGAAACTTACCCCACTGAGGGAGAGTGGGTTGGGGAGACGAACCATCGGATTAAAGCTGATTTATTAAAAAGCGATTTAGAAGCCTTACTTAAAGCAGAAATCCATCCTTTCCTCTATTTCAGACAATTCCTAACAGCTGAGGGAACTTATAAGGATAAGCTACCCTATAAGGATTGGATCGCGGTAAACGAGAGGGGGCAAACTCCGCCAGGCTATTCCTATCGTTTCAATCCCGATAACGCGAAATTGGTAGGTGTAGAGGAGGTGCATTGCTTCCCTGCCGATTTCGGCAACGATTCCTTTCGCCTCTGGTATTACGAGAATTTAAAGAAATGCATTGAGTTTTATCAACCCGCTGGAATAGCCTTTGATATGGGATGGGCTTATGGGAATGCCCATGTTTATTCTCGCGCCAATCCCAGAACGAGCAATCCTCACGCTGTCGTGAGACTGCAGGCGGATGTCTGGAACTGGCTAAGGGAAAAACATCCCCAGATGAGGATAATCACGAACGAAGCCTATGGGCTTCCATCTCAGCTTTTCGCAGATGGAATCCTCATAGAAGGTGGGGCTCCAGCCGGCAAAGAGGAATTGGATTACGAATCGGCAAAAGCCATCCCCACTCAAGTCATAAGTTATGAATATCCCACAAATTACACGGGGATGCTTCAATATATTGATAAAAAAGAGCGTCCATATCTGATTGTAAAATACAGAGCTAAGGGAATAGAAGCGGGAGGGGATTACGCGATTCACATCACTGAGGGAGTGCCAGGAAGGGAAGCAACTGCAATAAGCTTGAGGGAGATAATAGCCGACGGGGAGTGGCATACAGCAACAGTTGATTTGAGGAAAATAAAAAATGTGGAAATGGTAAAGGGAATAGCCATACAGGTTCAATCAAAAGAGGAATCAGCATATTTTGATATAGCCTTCATCGCTTTCTCGCCCTTACCCAATCAACCGGAGAAAGAAAAGGAAATCCCTTTAAATCGCTTACCCTCTTATATTGACGAAGGCTGTATATCTTTCTGGCAAAGCCGTCCAGATTGGTTACAAAATCCCTCCAAGGATTTCTCTTTAATAAGAGGAGAGGGATTCACCCGTTTTGAGGTGAAGGGTAAGGGGTTGGGGATGAAATGGGGGTTCAACACGCTTAAGGGAATCATAGCTCAAAGATATATGAAGGTTTTGAGCTGGGGAGCCTGTATCGGCGGAGATGTATGGTGGACTCCCTCCAAGGAAATGCTCTCCTTCAGCGCTAAGGCGATGGGGATGTTCCCAATCACGGATTCAAGAAAGATAGTCAGCAGGGATAAGAGGGTCTTTGCAAGCGGGTGGGAAGACGATAAGGATGTTTTGATAGCGGTTTATAACAACAGCGATGAGGAGATTAACAGCTCGTTGCTACTAGACGGAAATCTCGTTAAGAAGCTCAGAAATTCCTCCTTCATTTTCTTGAATGCTTTTGGGGAGCCAGAATTTAAAGAGAGACGAAAAATAACTAGTAAGGAAATCTCTATTCATCTTCCGCCTCGCTTTGGACTCCTGATTTCCTCGGAGGAGGAAATTCTTGAATGATTAAGGTCGGCTGTTGCGGATGGGCGAAGAGCCAGAAGGAATATTTTGAGAATCTCTCCGTTATAGAGCTTCAGCAAACCTTTTACAAACTCCCCGATTTAAAAACAGCCCAAAAATGGAGGGAGAAAGCCCCAACGGATTTTGAGTTTACGCTTAAAGCATCCCAACTAATAACACATCCACCCTCTAGTCCCACTTACAAGAAAGCGGGGTTGAAAATAGGGGAGGATAAAAAGGATAGATATGGCTTTTTCCGTCCCACAGAGGAAGTCTTCAAGGCCTTTGAGCAAACGAGCGAGATAGCGAGGGCTTTAAATGCGAGGATAATCGTATTTCAATGCCCCGCTTCATTTAAGCCCAGCGAGGCAAATAAGGAAAATTTGAGGATTTTCTTTCGGGAAATCCCAAGGGATGACTTCGTCTTCGTTTGGGAGCCAAGGGGCGAGTGGAATAAGGAAGATATTAGAAGCTTGTGCCAGGAGCTAAATCTATCGCATTGCGTTGACCCATTCAAGGGAGAAAGCGTATGGGGAGAAATCCTTTATCTTCGCCTCCACGGGATAGGAGGCTATACCTATAAATACAGCGACGAGGAGCTTCAAAAGCTTGCGGAAATGGTTCAAAAAGAGAAACGAACAGTTTATGTTATGTTCAATAACACGAATATGTTTGAGGACGCATTAAGGTTTCTAAAATATGTTGGCGTCTAAAAATGCATAATTCCCTAACATTCAAGACTCCTCAGGAAATTCCCAATATTGCTTAACTTTAAACTACAAAGGAGAATCTTCGACTGAGAAAATTTTATCTTGAAACAACATCTATACCGCTAATGGGTAAAAACCGCTTCTTCTCAGCTTTTCCTCTCTATTCATTCTCTTCTTGTTCTCTTACAAACTTCCAGTTATACAATAGATATCCTAAAATTAAATTTGGAGGCGATAAAGATGAAGAAATTAACTTTCGGCTTTCCATTTATTCTCTTTTTAACCACTTTGTGGGGAAACACCCCTATAGGTGAATATTCCTCTCCCGCTTACTGGATATGGGGGACTAATCGCTCGCCCTTTGGAGAAAGGGGGTATTTCCGCAGGGTCTTTTATCTCCAAAAAGATGTCAAAAGCGCTTTTATTCAGATGTCTGGGGACGATACCTTCACTCTCTTTATAAATGGGAAAAAGGTCGGCTCGGGTGGTTTTAGCTGGGGGAATTTAAATCTTTTTGACATAACCTCTTTCCTTCATAAAGGGAAAAATGTTATAGCTATTGAGGATTACAGCCCCGCTGACCCAGCAGGCATTATATTAGAATGCACGATAAACTACTCTGATGGCTCAATTGAAACCATTTATTCCGATGGATTGAGAGTAGTGGACTACGAACCCGCTTGTCCCTTAGAGGGTTTTGGCGACACATCAAACTATTCAAACGAAATCAATCCCGATGAATTCCTTTACTACGAGTTAACAAAAGAAAAAGATAAAGAAAAGGGGCAAATGATTAAATGGAGATTTAAGACAAAAAAGCTAAACTGGACTGATGTTCATTTAAAGACGAGAGTAAATGACCCTTTTGATAAAATCGGGCTCTGGGTGAAAAGCAAAGGAGGATGGACGAGATTCTGGATAAAATTGGTGGAAGAGGATGGCTCCGAGTATAAAATAGAACCTATAACCCTCAAAGAGAGCGATGAATGGCAATGGGTGGAATTTGAGGTTCCCAATTATGTATTGGCGGAATGGTCAAAAGACGAGAACAATAGATTAGATTTTCCCCTAAGAGAGATAGTTTTTGTTTTGTTTGATATCGAGCCAAACAAGGATTATGAGGTTTGTTTGAATGGTTTGTCTACCTACATCGCTAAATATCAAACCTCAGAGAATTGGAAGTTCTCCCCCACCTATGAAGAAGGATGGAACGAGCTCCAATTCAATGATTCTCACTGGCGAAAT
Source organism: bacterium (assembly GCA_014360495.1). Taxonomy (NCBI): domain Bacteria; species bacterium. The sequence goes on along the minus strand of JACIXR010000004.1, from coordinate 34,883 downwards.
GCGGTCGCCATAGGCAAGCCTCCCATACCTCCTTGGTATTCCCTCCCCTTCAAGTATCTCGGGCAGGACGCTTTAAATTGGGAAATGTTAGAATTTGATTTCCCCCAAATGTCAAAAGCGGGTTCCTCAATAGATGTGAAATTAAGGGGGAAAATCCTGAGCAAGCCAAAGGGAGATAATCTCGCCTTTCTCATGATCAGAAAGGGAGATTTCATTCTCATAGAAAGAAAAGCTATTCCTCCTAATCCGCCCATTCCCTATCTAAAAATCGGGGATGAATTCCTTGTCTCCACCTCAGTTAAAATCCCCGAGTATTCCCCTTCAGGCTCATATGAAATCATAATGGGATTGCATCAAGCAAGATTGAATGGAAAGGAGGATTATGTTATGGGGCAGATTGAGATAGCGGGAAAAAAGAGCGAGCTTCCCAAAGCGGAAATAAAGGAGCTCAATGGCTCACCTGCTCTCTTCATAAACGAGAAACCATTTTTCCCTATGGTCTATTCACAAATTCCCTACATAGATGAAAAACACGCCGAGCAGTTCACTAAGGCTGGCGTTCAGCTCTACGAGATAAACTATGTTTTAGGAGACTTCATCAGAAGAGGCTGGAAGGGAGAAGGGCAATATGATTTCAGCGAATTTGATAAAATAATTTTCAACCTCTTACGAGTAAATCCTAATGCCTATTTCTTCCCTCGCCTTTGGCTTGAACCTCCGGATTGGTGGATAAATGCTCATCCTGAGGAGCTTCAAAGATACGCAGATGGCACGGGCTGGGATAAAGGCGATGTTTTCGGAGGGACTAAGTGGCCTTCCTTCGCTTCCGAGCTATGGCTTAGGGAGGAAGGAGAAGCGCTGAAGAGATTCGTTGAGCATATCCAATCATCCCCCTATGCGGAAAGATGCATCGGCTATCATATAGGAGCGGGAATCTACGGTGAATGGCATTATATGGGAGCTCAGTATGTCCCAGATACAAGCGAGCCAATGACAAGGGCTTTCAGGAAATGGCTCAGGGAACATTATAAAAACGATGTTGAAGCACTTAGAAGGGCTTGGGGCGACGAGAAAGTGGATTTTGAAAACGCCCAAATCCCTACCCTTGAGGAAAGGATTCAAACCTCCTTCGGTATGTTCCATCACCCGTCTCAAAATAGGAAAGTGATAGATTATTATATGTGCCATCACAAGGTTCTTGTGGATGCAATTATTCATTTCGCTAAAATCGTAAAAGAAACATCAAAGGGAAAAAGTTTGGTGGGCGTCTTCTTCGGCTATACCTCAAACATGCTCTGGCCCCAGGATGGAGGTCATATTGAATTGCGAAGGATTTTGACCTCCCCATATATAGATTTCCTTTGCTCTCCCCATACATATGTAGGAAGAGGACTCGGACAGGATGGTGGATTTAGAGCTCTTCCTGGCTCAATAGCCCTGCACAAGAAGATTTTTTTAGATGAGGCTGACGATGGAACGTATCTTGCCGCTCCGGTCCATAGACAAGCGAAAAATCTGGAAGAGTCAATTGCTTTAATGAGAAGGGAATTCGTGCAGGCATTGACGATAAATGGTGGACTATGGTGGTTTGATATGAACTCCTGCTGGTTCGATGATGACAAACTAATGAAAGAGATAGCCAAGATGAAAAATATCGGGGATAAAAGCCTTTCCCTTCCACGAAAAAGGATAAGCGAGGTCGCTGTGATTGTGGGATTGAACAGCTTCTATTATACAGCCCATTGGCGCTCGGGAAAGGATACCGTAACCGACCTCTTATTAAACGAACAATGGCGAGAGCTCTTCAAGATGGGAGCTCCCTTTGACCTCTACGATATAAGTGATATTGATGATATCCCTCAATATAAATGCTACATATTCCTCAATACATTCTACATGGACGAGAAAACGAGAAAGGCAATTGATAGATTGAAGGCTAAGGGCGGACTCTTCATCTGGCTCTATGCACCGGGATTGTTGAACGAAAAAGATATAGCAGTTGAAAATATGGAAGCTATAACAGGAATGAGGATGGGTTTATCGCTTGAACCAGATGTTTTAGAGGTGAAGACGCCAGATGGTAGAAATTGGAGCAATGGAAAGCAAACATCACCCGTAATATGGGTGAAGGATGACTTAGCAGAAGCTCTTGGATTTTCCCAGAATGGAAAAGTTTCTTTCGCCCTTAAGAAATTTCAAAGTTGGACATCGGTATATATTCAAACTCCGCCCGTCCCCTCATCCGTCTTGCGAGAGCTTTTAAAGAGCGCTGGTGTTCATATCTATATAGATAGCGACGATGTGCTATATGCTAATGAAAGCTTCCTCGCAATTCATACCGCTAAAGATGGAGTGAAGAACATACGCCTGCCAAGGGAAAGAGAAGTCTGGAACGCCTTTGAGGAAAGAAAGATTGGGAAAGTTAAGGAATGGAGAGTGGATGTCCCTGCCTATAAAACTCTCCTATTCCTTTTGCTATGACCTCCCTTCCGAGCGGATTGTTATGACGGTGTGAACATTTCCTCTGGGGTTGAAGTCAGCGATGACCTCCAAATAGCGAGGTTTGAGGATTTCGTAAAGGGAATCGTAAATCTCGTTCGCTGCCGCCTCATGGGAGATATAGCGGTTCCTGAATTTATTCAGCCAGAGCTTAAGAGAACGAAGTTCTATTATATATTTATCGGGCACATAGTTTATTCTGATAGTGGCAAAATCGGGGTAGCCACTGCGGGGACAAAGGCAGGTGAACTCGGGGAAGGTTATGCTGATATTATAGTCCTTCTCGGGAGAGGGATTCTCCCAAACCTCAAGTTGGGCTTCTTCTATCGCCTTCTCGCCGTACTTCTTTTCCATTCTATTTAGGATAATAACAAAAGATATACAACTTGCCAATATCTTCGCTACCAATCTAAAATTTAAGCAATGCAAAGGAAAACCACTTCCCTTTTAATTCTTTTCCTCTTCTCATCGTTTTGCTATTCCAAAGGCAGCTTAGATGATATTTTGGGAGAAGCGACGAAGGAAGCCTTCGCCCTCCAATATGGCTTTTTGGAAAATCCCGTCCTTCAAAATTGGATAAAAAGAATTGGAGAAAAACTCTCAAAGGGTGCAGGCGTTTCGGTGAATTTTTACATCCTAAACACAGACCGAGTGAACGCTTACGCAACTTTTGGAAAAAATGTTTTCTTGACGAAAGGACTTTTAAAATCCGTGGATAGCGAGGACGAGCTCGCGGGGGTTCTCGCCCACGAAGTAGCTCATATAAAGCTTAAACATCCCCAAAACCAGACCAACCTCGTTCTTCTTTCCCTTGCTCTTCTTTCGTCCCTAAATTTGAGCAAAAAGAAAGAAATTCTGGCTAAATCCATCCTTGGGCTCATCAACCTCGGCTTCAGCAGAAAACAGGAAAAACGGGCGGATATAGAGGGGATTTGGATATCCCTAAGAAGCGGATTTAACCCCAAGGGTTTGCTTTATTTTCTCCAAAAATTGGGTGATGAAAAATCACCAGGCTGGATGGAATATCTTCAAACCCATCCCTTTCCTTCTCATAGAATCAGGATTTGCGAAGAACAGCTTGAGAAGATTAAAGATGAGGAATGGAATAGAATATATCAATCGCTGATGGAAAGAGGAGAGGTAAAAGAAGCGAGGGAGCTGCAAAAGGCACCTCTTCCCCCCGAACATAGAGAAATACCAGTCGTAGAAAGCGAGAAGCTCGTTTCCATACATCGCAAAATCACCTCTCTACATTCACTTCTAAATCGTATAACACAATGGCAAACAACTCTTTTAATTTCGCCTATCCAATACGAAATCGTTCCTATCGTAGCAGAATCCCTTCTGCAAAACGATGAACTTAAAGAAATCTATAGTGATGCGGTCCTCTTATTGAATAATGTACGAGGGAGTTATGATTTGGAGGAGATAAGCGATAAAATGGACATGCTAATTGAGAGGGCTATAAACGGAGGTGAGAAGCTTTTGCTTGCCTCCGCTACTCTTTCCGGCATCGCTTTTACGAAACATTTTGAGGATATAGCTCTCATTTCCCTTCAATCCCTTCTGCTTTCCTCGGGAAATGACATAGGTAAGGCTAAGGAAGAATTTAAAAATTGCAAGGATACAATACTGCCAATTGAGATTGACACCCTTGTTCAACGCCTAAATTTGCTTGATAACGAATGGCTTAGAAGAAAGTGTAGCCATAGGCTGGGAATTTCCTTAGATGAGCTTCCAGATAAACCCCTTGGGGAGGCTTGTTTAATGAAAATCATAGCCCTATCTACCGATAAACCTTCCAGCGAGATAGAATACCTTTGGAGTGATAAGGGTTCTTTTAAAAACCTGCTTCATTCTCTAAAATTGAAGAAGCCAGATGTAGAGGCTATATATATCGTTTTAAATTCCTTGGTAAAGGGGAATTGATATGAAGAGAATTTTATTGGCTGGTTATTTCGGTATGGGTAATTTAGGAGATGAGGCTATTCTCGAAGGTGAATTGACCTATCTTCAAAGGGAGATTCCGAATTTGAAAATATCGGTCTTATCAGGCGCTCCGGAAAAAACGAGCAAAGCGTTTCTTTGTCAATCCTTTAATAGGTCTTCCCTCAGGGATGTTTTCCAAGCAGTTTCAAGTTGCGACATCTTCGTTCTTGGAGGGGGAGGAATTTTTCAAGATGTTACCAGTTTCCGCTCCCTTTTATATTATCTTTTTCTCCTGGAAGTTGCTAAGAAAAAAGGGAAGAAGGTCGCGGTATTCGCTATGGGAATAGGTCCACTTAAGCGAAAAATAAGCGAGTTTCTCGTTAAAAGAGCTCTTCTTCACTCAGACTCGGTATCCTTAAGAGATAGGCAATCTTACGATTGGGCAATAAAAAGAGGCATTGAAAAAGCTTTTCTTTCCGCCGATGCCTCTTTCCTTCTTACCCCTCCAGCTCCGAGGGAGAGAAAAATGGAGATAGGGGTATCGGTTCGTTCTTGGAGGGGACTTAACACGGAAGAGCTCAAAAAATTTTTGATTGAAATGAGCAAGAAGGGATACACCCTTTCCTTAATCGTTTTTAATCCCGAAGATAGGGAGATTTCTCGCTCGCTCGTATCACAAACCGGAGGAAATCTCCTTGAACCCCAGTCGCCGAGGGAAGCATTAGAGTTATTGGCTGGGATGGAAGCGGCTATAGCGATGAGATTGCATTGCGCTATTCTATCCACAATTGCTGGTACCCCTTTCCTAGCTATCTCCTATGACCCGAAAGTACAAGCATTTGCTGAAGAAATAGGACAACCTTTCTTGTGTTTAGAAGATATCAACAAAAATAATCTCCACAATCTTTTTGGAAAATGGGAAGTAGAAAGATTAAAAGAGGGATACTTGACTATGAGGAAGAGAGCGGAAGAAGGCATAAATCTGCTGGCAAGGCTAAGATAAGGGGATTGATTGTCGGGATAAATTGAAGGCTTGATGGATTATGAGCTAAAATTTAAAATAGAATAAATAGAATTAAAAATGAAAAGATGGATATTCTTATTGCTACTGATTGTGGGCGTCTATATTCTCGGAGATGAAAATTTAGTAATCTCCGGTTATCATACTATGTATTTCCGCAGTTACAAGGTTAGTGGTGATGCCTCTCTTTACAGCTACGACAATTACGGCAACGATTCATCTTTTGACGATTATACAAACCTATATATCCGAGGAAAGCTATACAAAAATGCCTTCATTGATGCTCAATTCTCCAGGGACCGCTTTTCCCCTATGGGGAACAAGATAACGCTGGAATACAAAGGCAAAGATGTAAATATAAAAATTGGGTCAATACTTGCAAGCCTTATAGGAAACGAGTTCGCCACTTTAAACAAAAGCTTGGATGGCATTCTTCTCAACATCGCCCTGAAAAATAACACTACTTTCTCACTTGTCGCCTCACAGGCAAGGGGTTCCACAAAGGTCGAATCCTTCAGAGGGAATAACAGTCCGGGACCATATTATCTCCGCTTCAGCCCAATAGTTGAGGGCTCGGAGGTAGTGAAGGTAGACGATGTTGTTATGCGAAGAGGTGTTGATTACGATATTGATTATTACATTGGTGAGCTTAATTTCCTCGGGGCACGCATAATTCCTGAGGGCTCAATAATAACCGTTAGCTATGAGTATTTCTACAGCCAGAAGAACTCAATATATGGATTCCGCTTAGGGCAGGAAGGGAAATGGGGAATAACTTACCTCACCCGTCCAAATTTCCGCTATATCCCTCCTCAGGAACACTCCCGAGAAGAATATTTCATCGGCACGGGGACTCCGGGACCCTTTTACCTTAGCTACAGACCCATTGTGGAGAATTCAGAAACCGTCATTGTGGATGGCGTCACCAAGCCCAAGGATAGTTATCAAATAAATTACCTATCCGGAATATTAACCTTTAACACACCAGTTCCTCAGGGGGCATCTGTAGTGGTGAGGTATAAATATCGGTCTGATGTGACCACATTAGGAAGTAAGGAAGTTATTGGCTTGGATGGGAAGATTAATTTGGGAGGCTTGCCACTCGTCATTCAGATGGCAAGGAGCACGGATGGAGTGCACAGTGGGACAGCCTTCGGACTTACCACAAGCAAGAACTTTCGGGGGAAAGCAGGAGAATTTGCCCTTTCTTATAACCTCCGTTCTATAGGGGATAAATTCGCCCCCTTGGAGTCAGTTGGCTTCTTCCGACAGGAAAAGGGACAGGTATTTACCTTGAATTGGACAAATCTTCAGAGAACATTAAGGGCATCGCTCAATTTTTCCTCCGGCAAGCGTCCATACGGGTACTCTTTCTCACCAGTCAGCTCCACCCAGCTTTCCTCTTATAAGGACCTCACTTTCAACCTTGCCCTATCCCTTCCCCATCTTCCTGATATAGTCGTATCGCACTACTCTACCTCCCAGGGTGGTGGTTTCAATTATGAAAATGTAAGGGATGAAATCCGCATATCTTTTTCAAAAACATTTAAGGAAACAACTCAAACTACCTCACCACCTCCCTTTGCTGAAGAGGAAGAACAAGGGGAAAGCCAAATCCCCCCGCCCTCTACCTCTCCTTCCCCAAGCTACACTGGCAGCAATTATTGGAGTTATAGTGGAAGCACCTACTCCTCTTATTCCCCTTTCGGCAGCAGCTATAGCGGTTATGGGACATCCTACTACGGAACTACTTATCCAAGCTATAGCGGAGGGTATACTGGCTATGGTAGATATCCATCTTATGGAGGATATTATAGAGGTAGAGGTGTGACCCAAATCGGATTATTTACGCCTGGTATATCCTGGTCTTTCAACCTCTCCCGCCAGAAAAGCAGAGGAGGTTATGAGACGAATTACAGCAGTGATTTTCTAATGGGAAGATTCAATTTAGTTTATGTCCCTACGCAAAAGTTGAAATTCTCCGCTGATTTAGGGAAAAACAAATCCTCCTTATCAAACTCTTCAACAGCTCTTATCCAACTTTCTTACAATCCAAGTGAGAAATTATCGTTCGTTTTATCTTTAGATGATTCAAACTCAGGGAACTTAAGCCAAACCTCCTCTTATAGCAGCCCCATTTCCCCTGGCTATTATTATGGAGGTTTCAGCGGAGGGATGAACCAGAAAAGACGAAGCCTTGATATTCAATATCTTCCCTCGCCCAAATTGAGTCTGGGCTTAAGCCTGGAAAACAGCTTCAGCGAGGGAAGTTATTCAAGCAACAGTAAATCAAGTAGTAAAAGTCTATTCTTCACCTATCTACTTTCTCCAAGAGCTTCTTTGAATGGAACTTATATGATTCAAAATATGGATTTCATAGGCGCCAGTGGTGGGATGGAAAGCAAGCTTGGATATCTTACCCTTTCCTATCAGCCCTTCAAAAACCTGCCTTACTTCACTTTAAATTTAGATTATCAGATTATGGACACGAGGAATTCCTATACTACCACAGATACAACCTCAGCAAGTGTCTCTTCAAGCAAACTGCAGGTTTGGGGTTTGCGACTTCAAAATCCAATTGGGAAGGACAAATCCCTCTTCGCTGAATTAAGAAAGACGGATTCCTCGGGAAGCTACGGTTACTCCCGTTTTGAGGCCGGGCTCGGAATCGACTTCCGTCTCAAGCAATATCTTACTTGGAGTTTGAGCTTGAATAAGATAAATTATAGAGGTGAGAGCTCCACCTCTCAGGGTTATTCCGCTACGCTTCTAAATAGCGTATTGTCGCTCAGATTTTGAAAGGAGGAAAAATGAGAAAGTTCGCTTTAATTTTTTTGATTTTTTTCTTTTCCTCTCTTTATGCCTTCTCTCCTTCTCCCGGAACCATAATTGTTGATGTTGATAATACAAGAGACCCGATAGCGATTGGAAAGGCTATAAAATCCGCATTGGATAGAGAAAGAAACGCATTTTATGATATTGCAAGAGTATGGGAACTGCTTAGAAAAAGCGAGCCTTTTCAAAACCGCCTACCTCCAACCTTCGACCGCATAGTCTACCTGCGTAAAAATGGGGAGATAATCCTACCACCTCGATCAAGAGGAGAACTCACTTTCCGATTTCAGGGATGGACATCAGATGAGGAACAGCTGCTTAACTCGTTCGTTCAAAGGGCATATCCCGTTATTAAACAAGTCTATGGCGAGCCAGCTTGGGGAGGAACGGTAACCGTCCTTAAGGATACAAATTTGAACGATTATCAAGTGATTTTAGCGGGAGTCTATGATGCTTCAGCGGCGACAATCCATATTGAATGGGGACGCTCAGGTGAAATAGAGACCTATTACAGGCTCCTACATCTTATGCTCCATGCCTTCCACGGTCCCTATCAAATCGGCGTAGATGCCTGGGAAGAAGGAATCGCTTGGGCAGCAACAAGGGTGATTTTCTCTCAACTCTTCCCCAGCGAATCTTTTTCATATTATTGCAGTTTCTATCTTTTTCCTTGGTATGAACTTCTCAATCAACCTTCCCTTTCCGCTCCAAGTTTCTGGCCTAAAAGCCTGACAGAATGCTCAGGCTTGATGACCCTCTGGCGACACTCAGCAGCACTCTCCGCTTGGCTAAAGGTCTACATAGAGAAACAAACCTTTTTCTCCGAATTCAACGCTCTTTATTATCAAAGAGTCCAAACCGACCCCACGACGAGTTCAGATTTGGGTAAACTGAAGGCGATTTGCGAACAAATTGTCCCCACTGTTGAGGGTGTTGATTTCTCCGAATGGTATGCTCAACAATATGTATTGCAGGTAATATCTCAAGCTGGTCCTAAACTCTATGTTTGGAATACACCCTCACTACCAACAAACCCAGACACTGAGGGATATGGGCTTTACATCGCGCTTTTTTATTTTTATTCTTCTGGTAGCGATGAAACACCCTTGAACGGGGTTGTAAATCCCAGATACTGGAATTACGATTTCAGCATAGATTTACCGGTTGAACCTCAATATGAATCAGTTCAGATATCGGATGGCATCGGTTATGTCGCACCCACATTCTTCAATATAGGCGGTCCGCAGAGGGTTACAATAGAGTTTCCTATCGGAAGCATTACCGTTTCAATCCCCTTCCCCTACGGCTTTGTGGGAACGAAGGCGGAACCAAATAACATTTACGGAGCTTTGCTAACGGGATTGGGCGGCACTTTAACGATAAACGGCATAGAGGTTCCCATAATTCAGGGCGCCTTCGGCGCCCCATTCCCATCTCTATTAGCAGGACCTCAGCAAATAGATGTTGTATATACTTCCCCAGAGGGCAAAATTCTTGAAAGAAAGATAAACTGCTATTACGGTCCCTATGCGATAATTATTCAACCCCCGAGGGAAAAACAAACCGCGAGCGTCCACTTAGCCAAGGGAATCCATATGATAAGCGTCCCCCTCGACCCTACCTCCCACGACCCCGCTGTTGCCCTTGACATTCCGCCGGAAAGACTTGCCCTCGCCCACTGGGAACCAACAAAGGAAGAGGCAAATAAATGGTTGTTTTATCCCAATATAGCTCTCACCCTTGGGAAAGGTTATTTCATCCGCTTGTTTGAGGATAAGAACATTCAACTTGAGGGCTATTCTCAACCATTAGATGGAGAATTCAGCATTGGGATTTCATCTGGATGGAATCAGATTGGATATCCCTTCCCAGAAGGTGAATGCCCCCTTTCCCAGATATTGGTGAGAATCCAAGAGGAAACAAATCCTGTAAGCTTGGATACAGCGAGTAAAAAGGGATATATAGCTAAAACCCTTTGGCGTTTCAACGACCAAAAAGGAGAATATGAATTTTTGGACCCCGAGAAGGACACCCTTAAGCCGTGGGAAGCTTACTGGATAAGATGTTATAAAGACTGCACATTAATTATACCGGGACCGAACAAACCCAAAATCGCTACGAGAGCTCCTGCATCAACATCTTTCAACGGATGGCAGGCAAAAATAGAAATCAACATCGGGGGCAAAAACTACTCCCTACTTTTCGGACAAGCTGATAATCCAACACCCTCCCTTAGCCTTGAATTCCCTCCCGGAATTCAAGAGAAACCCAAAGCTTGCTTCCTTGATAAATCACGCAACCTTGCGCTGGCTTGGGATATAAAGCAACTCTCTCCTCATTCGGAATGGCTTCTGCAAATAAGGGGAGAGGGAGAATGCATTCTCCTATGGCGGGATTTATCTCGCTTCCCAAGAGGCTATTCCCTAACTTTAACAGACCTAACAACTGGCAAGAAGATTTCCCTTCTCCATTCTTCCAATTACGTATTCACAGGAGACGGAACTCCCCGTCTTTTCTCTTTGAAAATGGAAAAGAAAAATCCTTTATTGATATCCGACCTCGTGGCAAACCCAACGAGAAAGGGGATGGAGTTTGCCTTCACGCTCTCAAAAGATGCTGAAATAGAGCTGAGAATTGAAACAGCAACGGGAGAGAGAAGAAGAATCATCAGAGCAACGAGACAGGCGGGAATAAACAGCATTTATTGGGACGGAAAGGATGAAAAAGGCAGCGATGTCCCAGCGGGAGTTTACATTGCTAGGGTTGTGGCTTATTCCGAAGGAGAGATGGTGCAAGCGATAAGGATGTTTATCTTGAGATAGAGATTGCAAACCCTTGAAATTAGTTGTATAAAATAAGAAAGGAGGTAGAGGCATATGAGAAAAGCTTTTCTCGTTGTTCCGCTTATCCTGCTTCTTCTCGCAGGTTGTGGCGAGAGAGTTAAAAAGACGGAGACCGGCGTTAAACCAGGCAAAGCTCTTCAGTTCGCTGTGCTCGGCAAGTCAATACATCCTTACTGGGATGAAGTGAAGCTGGGAGCCGAGGCAGCGGGAAGGGACCTCGGCGTGAATGTCTATTTTTATGTTCCTCCAAAGGAAGATGTAAGGGCGCAGATATCCCAGCTGGAAAGCTATATCTCTATGAAGGTGGATGGCATATCGTTCGCCGCGTCTGACCCAGACGCCGTAAGCGACACGGTTAAGAAGGCGCTTGATATGGGGATTCCCTGCGTGGCTATTGATACCGATGCTCCCAAGTCAGGGAGGCTCGCCTATATTGGAACGGGAAACTACGAAGCAGGTAGAATAGCGGGAGAAACGATGGCTAAGGCACTGAATGGAAAAGGGAAGGTCGTTATCCTAACGGGCTCTTTAACTGCCCTCAATTCCCTTGAAAGGATGAAAGGATTTAAGGACGCAATTGCGAAATATCCGGGAATAAAGGTGATAGACACGATTTGCGATTACGAGGACCAATCAAAGGCAATCAGCAGCGCTGAAGCAGCCCTTTCTGCCCATCCTGACCTCGCGGGATTTTATGGCGTCTACGCATTTGATGGTCCAGCTGCCGCTTTGGCTGTGGAAAGGGCGAATAAAGCTGGCAAGGTAAAAATCGTCTGCTTTGATACAACACCTGAACATATGGAATACATCAAGAAGGGCGTTATCACCGCAACTATAGGTCAGAGACCCTATATGATGGGCTATTTAAGTGTCGTTCTTCTCTACAACATTGCTAAAATCGGCAAGGAAAAGGCGCTAATGCTTCTCCCCAAGGATGGAAAGGTAGACACGGGAGTAGATGTGGTTACGAAGGATAATATAGACGAATATCGCTCTCGCTTGCAGGAACTGGGAATACCCGTGAAGTGGTGATAATATAATTTGGGGGCAGGGTTTGCCCTGCCCCCAAATTTATAATTCCTTCACCATATAAGTTTTGATGAGCTTGTAGCCGAACTTCTCAAAATATTCCCTTGCCCCAATTCCCGCTATTACCGCTATCCTTCTCGCCCCTAACTCCTCTTTCGCTATCCTTTCAGCCTCTTCCAAAAGCCGCCTACCCAATCCGAAATGCTGAACCGCCAAGACATCCCTTTTATGTAAGGGAACCATGGGTCCGTATGTATGGACTTCCCTTATGACCACGTCTGAACCAGTCCACTCCCTCACCAAACCTTCCCCTACCTTCCTCAAACGCAGGAAGGCATAGAGAATCTCCCTATCAATTGATTCAAAGGAAAGGAAAATCTCCTTTCCCCCGGAAGCTTCGTAGTCCAAGCGAAAAAGCCGAACATCATTCCAATCCATTGGAGCTGAGGTAGCCTGACGACATCTGATACATTTACACTTAATCTTCTTCTGTAAGACCTGCCGCATATTTGACATCTTGCTTCCCGCTATTATCTGGTCGGCTGGGATATCCCTTATAACCCTTATTATCCGAACATATATGGGAATCATTGCTTTAATCTTCGCCAATGTATCCAAGAGCTCCTCATCAGTATAGGGAATCCACTCACCCCTCTCCCAGTATTCCCGAAGCTCAGCGTAAGGCGTTAAAACACAGGGGTATATCTTGAGGTAATCTGGACGGTAAGCGGGGTCGTTAAAGAGAATCTCAAATTGCCTTATATCCCTTTCCTTATCGCTTCCCAAAAGGTTCAGCATCATATGATAGGTTATCTTGAAACCAGCATCTCGCAGAAGCTTAGTCGCTTCCCTAACCTCACTCGTCGTATGCCCTCTCTTATTTTTTAACAAAACATCGTCGTAAAGAGACTGCACCCCCAACTCCACCCTGGTTACACCCAGCCTTCTGAATCTCTTTAATTCCTCCTTGTTTATCAAATCCGGACGAGTTTCTACGGTTAATCCAACGCATCTATTCTCCGCCTTCTCGTTTATCCTTTGCGCTTCAACTAAATTCCTTGCATCAACCCCATTGAGGGCATCAAAACATCGCTTTATGAACCAAGTTTGATATCTCCCTGGAAGATAGGAGAATGTGCCTCCCATAACAATCAAATCTACCTTGCTTGTGGGATGCCCCATCTCCCTATAATGCCGCAATCTCGCTGAAACCTGCTTATAAGGGTCATATCTGTTCTCCTCTGCCCTCATGACAGCCGGCTCATTGTGAATGTAGCTCTTAGGAATTCCCTTTTCCGAGGGGCAATATATGCAAGTGCCTGGGCAAGGATATGGCTTGGTGAAAACAGCGACGGGAGCGACGCCAGATAAAGTTCGCATCTCCTTCTTGAGGAGATAGCTTTCCAAAAACTCCTTTCTCTCTATTCTCCCATCCTCAACAAGCTTGCGATAAACAGCGAGGAGGTCAACCTTTGAAGGAAATGGGAGCTTATGCTTGCCGATTTTATCCTTCAAAAGCTGATGGAAAAGAGCTAAATTATCGGCTGAGGCGAATACCTCTTCAAATATCTCCTCAAATTTTTCTTTTATCTCGGTCTTCACAATAAAATATTTTAACTTAAATTACAATTGTCAACAAATTAGAGGGATTCGCTTTGACGAGCGAGGTTAAAATGTAAATAATAATTTAAAAATGAAGCTGACTTATAAAGAAGTGAAAGAGCAATTGAAAAAGACTTATGAAAGCGTCGCGAAAGAGTTCTCCCAGACGAGGTCAAAGCCCTGGGAGGAAATGGAGGAGTTGGGGAAGGAAGTATTTGAGGGAGCAAAAGTGCTGGATATAGGCTGTGGAAACGGGCGTCTTCTATCCGTTTTGCCTCGAAATATCCGATATTTAGGAGTTGATTTGTGTAAGGGTTTGATTGAAGAAGCAAGAAGAAAATATCCTGAAAGAAGATTTATAGTGGGCGATTTCTTGACTTTACCCTATAAACGATTAGGAAATGATTACGATTTTATTTTCGCAATAGCCGTCCTCCATCACTTTCCCACGATAAGAACTCGCTTAAATTTTCTTAAAAAAGCGAAGAAATTGCTGAATAAAAGAGGCAAGGTTATGCTCACAGTTTGGAATCTTTGGAAAGAGGAAAAACATAGGGAAAAGATAGACGAGAGCGGGGATATAATAATTCCTTTCGGAAAGGAGAAAGCCCCCCGTTATTATCATGCCTTTAGGAAGGAAGAGATAGAGGAACTGGCGAAGAAAGCAGGCTTTATGGCAGAAAAAATTCAGGAGAACAGAAATATCCTGGCTATATTAACCTGCTATGATTAGACATATAGCGAGAACAATCCTCTTCGTTTTCCCCCTATTCTTTCTTCTCGTATTCCGACACAATCCTTCTGGGATTGGAAACCAGCTTTACCCCCTCCTGCCAATGCCACCTTTATCGGAGATGAAGAAGATAATGGTCATCGCTCCCCATCCTGACGATGAAACGCTTGCTTGTGGCGGTCTCATCGCGCTTGCAAGGAGAAAAGGTATTCCGGTTAAAGTGGTAGTCGTGACGAACGGCGAGTCCTTTTCCTACGCTGCCCATATCCATTATAAGAAAGTCTTACTTCCACCCTCCTACTATATAAAATTCGGAGAGAAAAGACAGAAGGAAACTCTGTCCGCAATGGAATTTCTCGGTGTGCCCAGAGAGGATGTTATTTTCTTGGGTTATCCCGATACAGATTTATGCCTTCTTTGGGAAAAATACTGGGAGTATAATCAGCTCTACACGCATACACTCCTCCACACCCGTTTTTCTCCCTTCAATAACATCTATCATAAAAACGCACCCTATTGCGGACGCTCCCTTCTTGAGGATTTGGAGAAAATAATCCTTGATTACAAACCCACTCATATCTTCATTCCCTCAGCGGAGGATGCCCACCCAACGCACTGGGCAGTTAATTCCTTCGTAAATATAGCCCTCCTGGAGATAAGAGAAAAACATAACTTCTCACCCCAAACCTACACCTACGTGGTCCACAGGGGTCGTTTCCCCTACCCCAGAGGTTTGAAAATGGAGGAAACGATAAAACCACCCTCCACCCTTTTGGGCTTGGGATTTCATTGGAGGAGCTTTTCACTTCCGCAGGATATCGTGCGACTAAAGTATGAGGCAATAAATACATACAAGACCCAACTTGTGCCGAGAATGAGGAAGTTTATGTTTGCATTTGCCCGTTCAAACGAGCTTTTCGCGGATGAGAAGAACGCTCTGCCAATACATTTAGTAAATAATGGAAGGATTAAAGTGGATGGAAAGGCGGAGGATTGGACGGGAATACCTCCATTCATAATAGACCCCCAGAAGGATATCTTATGGAAAATATTAGAACCTGAAGCCGATATAACCTACATTTATGCTTGTCGTGATTCTGATAACCTTTACTTGATGCTTAAAACGGCAAAAAATATAAGCATAAAAGTAAGATATTACATTTCAATGTATGGAGGAATAGAAGAAGCAAACGAGAAGAGATTTATGTTGACAAAGGAATTCAAGCCGACTGTATCAGGGAAGTGTTTGGAGTATGCGATTCCCCTTCATTCGCTCGGAAATAATCGTTTCTTATTCATAGGAGCGATGGCTAAAAATAAGGCAATCACAATAGATAAAACCGCTTATCGCATAGCGATTTTGGAGCCCCAGCATATAGTTCATAGAGAGGTTCTTAAAAGGGCTCACAACATTAAATAAATTAAATGAAAAACCCAATCTCCTTCATTCAAAAAGCGTTCTTGGCAAGGGCAAGCGAGATTGAAAAGGCTTTAAATACAATAATTGCCCATCGCAGAGGTAAAGGAGTCCCATTTAGAGAGAGGTTGCTGTATTTCTTGGCAAGATTTTTTTATTTGTTCCCAATTCCAAGTAGATTTATGGAAAACGGAATAGAAAGCCTTGCTCACAACCTTAAACTTATCTGCTCAACATCTGAAGGAAAGATATACGAGAAGAACGGACTCCTTTTTCTAATCCCCAAAGGGTATATAAGAACTTTCTCTGAAGCTCTCCAAGAAATATATCTGCTTAGTGAATATGAAGAATATCCTGTGGAAATAGAAGAAGGTGATATCGTTATTGATTGCGGAGCTAATATAGGTGTTGCAAGTTTAATATTCGCCCGGAAGGTTGGGTTAAGAGGAAAAGTTGTCGCGATTGAGGCTGAGGAAGCTAATTTTAGGATTCTTAGGCGAACAGCTGAATTGAATAGAGGTAAAGTTGGCGAAATCATCCCTTTGAGATACGCTCTATACAAGGAAAATTGCGAACTTAAGTTATTCCTATCTATAAGCCCTGCCAGTCATTCCCTCTACAAAAATATAGAACACAAAGTGATTCGGGAAGCCTTAACCAATAATTTTGAAGTTGTTCAGGGTAAAACATTGGACTCCATAATAGAGGAACTTAACTTGGAAAGGGTGGATTTTATAAAGATGGATATAGAGGGTGGTGAACTGGATGCTCTGTATGGTGCTAAGCAAACCATAGCTAACTTCAAACCCAAAATGGCTGTCTCTATATATCATCGCCCCAAGGACCCTATTGAGATAAGAAAAACCCTCCTCCAATATAATCCAGACTATGAATGCAGGGAAATAAAGAAGAGGGAGCGAATGCTTTTTTGCAGACGAGCAACTCCTTGAAATAATTGATGCTCTTCCAAGCTTTTTTTATCTCATCCCTGATTTTTGGATATTGTTAGAAGTATAGTTCCAAAATGGCGAATTCTGGAACCGCCCAAACGGAGGAGGTTACCACGGGCAAGCCTGTAGCCTGCATCTCGCAAACGGTAACTCCCTGTGTATCAGCACGAGTGAACATAAGTCCCATATCATAGCGGTAGCAAGCCTCGGCAAAATCTCGGTGAGTGATAAAGAATTTGGGGAAAAACTCAACATTCGCCCCTAATCTCCGAGCTAAAGCCATATGTTTCATCAGCAACGGTCCTTCTCCGTAAATATCGGTCTTGTATTTGCCTCTGGAAGCTTTTATCACGAGGTCAACGGCATATTTCCTGACGCTATGTGGACGGACACAAATTAGCTTCTCAACCCTTCCTTTACGAGGCTGGAAACGGAAAATCCTCGTATCAACGGGAAAAGGAATTATCCTTACATTTCTTGCCTTATAACAGGTGCTTCTTTCACAAGCTACCCTCTGCCAATTTGAGGGATGGACAATGAAATCGCCGAGCTCATCGCTTCTTTTTATATATCTTCTTAAATGATGCATTCTCACGAACTCCATTATTATTGCGTTTTTGGGAAGCTTCCCGTAGAGTTGGTAATAATAAAATGGAGTATAGAAAGCATCAGCAATGCCGATGGGAAAGGTAATCCTTGGCGAGCGAAGACGCTCTTTAATGAGAGAGGCAAGGTTGAGTAAGGAGGGAGGATAAGCCGGCATAACTAATAAGATATCGGGACTAGTAGATATAACTTCTCTATAAATCTCCATAGGCTCTTCCCTTTTCACTACCACGCCATCATATTCATATTCCTTATTTTCCCCTGGCACGAAAACGAAAAGAAAGAAAAGCTCTTTATAAACCCTTGCTAAGCTATGGAAGAATCCACTGTAAGGCTTTTCCCTGGATGGATAAGAGCCGCAAATCATCGCTATCTTTATGCCTTTCAATCCAAGAGAATCCCGCAAACTTCTCAATTTCTCCAACATTCCTTTAAGATTATAAATCGCAGAAGAAAAGATGGAAAGGTAGAATCACCCTTGATATTAGCAGAGGGGAAAAAGCCGTCTAGATATGACGATACAACCTGCCCATAAACAGGGAATTAGGAACGACAACAAGGTCGCTCAAAATCATCGCTATTCCCGCAATAAGAGGATTAAGATGTATCCCAGTAAAAGGATACAACAGCCCACTGGCAATTCCTATCCCAATGGAGTTATAGAAGAAAGCCCAAAAGAGATTCTGTTTTATCTTTCTTAACGAAAGCGAGCTAATTCTTATTGCCTCATAAATTCTTGCCAAATTTCCCCCTAACACAACAATCTCTCCCGCCTCGATCGCGATGTCGCTTCCCGAGCTCATAGCGATTCCCAAATCCGCTTCAGCCAAAGCAATAGCATCGTTTACACCATCTCCTACCATCGCAACTTTTCCTTTCTCCTTCAACTTCTTTATCACTCTCCCTTTTTCACTGGGCAAAACGCCCGCTATCACCTCCTGTACCCCAATCATCCTCCCTACCGCTTTCGCTGTTATCTCGCTATCACCAGATATTATAATCACCCTTTTTCCAAGCCTCCTTAACGTCCCGATAAGCAGAATCGCTCCTTCTTTAACCCTATCCGCAAAGGTTATCACACCCTTGATTTTCCCATCTACAACCAAATAAACTATTGTTTTACCTTCTTCCTCAAATCTTTCCCTTCGCTCGGCTATTTGCTTCTCATCGGGGTTCCCATCTACAATCCCTCTCCCTCCTACCCTTATCTCCCTTCCTTTATATTTAACTACCACTCCTTTTCCCGGAGTATAATTAAACTCGTCTGGTTCAGGAGGAACTAATCCTCTCTTTTGTGCTTCAGAGTTTATCGCTGCCGCCAGGGGATGTTCACTTCTTCTCTCCGCTATAGCGGCATAGAGGAGGACTTCCTCTTCAGATAATTCGCCAAGAGAGATAATATCTGCCACCTGAGGTCTTCCTTCCGTTAGTGTCCCAGTTTTATCAAAGACGAAAACATCTATTTGCGAAAGCAACTGAACTGCCCTCCCACTCTTGAAGAGGATTCCTCTCTTTGCTCCTAAGCCAATCGCAACCGCTATTACTATGGGAGTTGCCAAGCCGAGAGCACAGGGACAGGCTATGATTAAGACAGAGATAGAATTTAGAAAGGCAAAACTTATACCCTTTCCGAGGTAATACCAGGCAAGAAAAGTTATGAGGCTAATTAACAACACTGAAGGGACGAAATAAGAAGATATTCTATCCGCCAATTCCTGTAGAGGTGCCTTATTCGTTCGTGCTTCCTCCATCAATCTTGCCATCTGGGCAAGGAAAGTCCCCTCTCCTACTTCCGTCACTTTCATCTTGAAACTGCCGAAAGTGTTTACTGTACCACCTTTCACGGTATCTCCTTCCTTTTTCTCCACAGGTATGCTTTCTCCCGTTAGAAGCGACTCGTCAATATCAGAATAACCCTCAATTATAACACCATCTGTTGGTATCTTCTCCCCTGGTTTAACAAGAAGAATATCGCCAATATTTAACTTCTCCACCGGGACATCAAACACTTCTCCATTCTTTATCAGGTGGGCGAATTTCGCTTGGAGATTTAACAGTTTCTCAATTGCTTCGCTCGTCCTTCCCCTCGCTATGGCTTCCAATAGCCTTCCCAAGAGAATGAACAAGATAAGAAAACCAGCTATCTCGAAATAAAGCCTCGCCCCTTGGGAGGCTTTAAGCCCAAGCCAAATCTCTATAGTGATTACAAGGCTGTAAATATAAGCTGAAGCTGTGCTTAAAGCAACAAGGGTGTTCATATCTGCTTGCTTCGTCTTAATAACAGCTCCAATACCTTGAGAATAGAAACGATAGCCGCAGAGAATTATAGGCGTTGTAAAGAGAAATTGTAAAGTGGGAATAGATTTCTCAAGATAAGAAGGGAAAGGGAAGCCCATATGCCTTCCCATAGAAACATAGAAGAGAGGAAACGAAAAAGAAAGGGCTAAAAGGAACATCCTCTTTAGCCTGGCAACCTCTGCTCTCTCCGCTTCCCTTTTGTTCTCTACGACTTTATACCCTATTTCCTCAATTGCCCTCTTTATCTGAGATAAGCTGAGTTTATCCTCCAAATATTCAACATAAACCTGCTTATTAAGTAAATTTGCATCCACTTTCTTAACGCCAGGAAGTTTTCTTACTCCTGCCTCTATTTTCCTCACGCAGGAGGCACAATGCATACCTTGAACCTTGAGAGATTCTCTTCTCAATCTTAACATTGCCTTTAAAAATCATTATATATTTCCTATAAAAAAAGTCAAATATACATCCGCTTTTTGTTGAACTTTTTATGTTTTAAATTTGGTAGTAAGGAAAGTTGCCATGTCTATTTTGGGGCATTATTAAACTAAAGTATTATTTATTGACCTTTTGGGGCTTTTTGTTAACATAAATTATGTGAAGGATTTTCTTGAATGGATAGCTTACGCTTTTTTGAAATCGGTTCAATTCGTCTGCCGATTGACACCCCTACCCTTTCGTCTATATATAGGGAAATTCCTCGGCGTTTTAACTTATTTATTTTCCATCCACCGCAAGGCGTTAGCGAGAGCGAATCTATCCGTAATATTGGGAGAGGATAAAAGATGTCTCGCCTTGGAGGTCTTCAAGAACTTGGGAATGTCATTGGTTGAATTCATTACCCTCCCTTTCCTTTCCCCAAAAGATATGAAAGAATTCTGCCTTTTACAAGGGAGGGAAAATCTAACCGAAGCTTTATCCATGGGAAAAGGGGTGATACTTCTAACCGCCCACCTCGGCAACTGGGAATTGATAGGTGCCCGCTTAGCTTTAGAGGGTTTCAATATAATCTCTCCAGCTCGACCCCAAGACAAATTTGAGGAAAAAGTAAGGCAAATCAGGAATTGCAAGGGTTATAATACAATTTCGGTAGATAATGGGATTATTCCCCTTATTCCATGTCTTAAAAAAGGAAACATCGTGGCAGTTTTAAGCGACCAAAATATCCTTATAGGCGGGGTAAATGTTCCCTTCTTCGGCATCCCAGTATCCACACCGCCGGGCGCAGCGATTTTAGCCCTCCGCAGCGGTGCTCCCGTCCTTCCCGCTTTTGATGTTAGGATTGGTAAGCGCCATTTAGTTTATATCGGAAAACCAATTTCCCTTATGAAAAACGGCAATTTCCGGGAAAATGTCATTAAAAATACAGCAAAATTCAACGAAATAATAGAAGGATGGGTAAGAAAATACCCTGAACAATGGCTTTGGCTTCATCATAGATGGAGGAAGGTTTGATATGACGACAGAGGAAGCGATAAAACAATATATCCTCTTTCTCCGCACGGAAAGAGGGCTTTCAGATAATACACTTTACTCTTACAAAAACGACTTAAGGCAATTCCTTCAATATTTACAATCCAGGGAAATAAAAGAAATTGACAATTTAAACGAGGATTTGCTTTTGTCATTTCTTTCTTTTTTAAAGGAAAAATTTAAGCCTAGAAGCGTGATGCGAAAAGTTTCCGCGGTCAAGGGTTTGCTCAAATTCCTTCAAAGAGAAGGCTATATTGAGGGAGGATTATACGAAAAATTAGAAACACCCACGCCTTCAAAATCTTTGCCAAAGGTCTTGAGCGTAGAAGAAATTGAGCGCCTTCTCTCTCAACCAGATACCTCAAATGTCTACGGATTGAGAGATAAGGCGCTTCTTGAGCTTCTCTATAGCAGTGGTCTGAGAATATCTGAAGCCTCAAATCTACGAATTGACGATGTTGACCTGGAAGGCGAATTTCTCCGATGTAAAGGGAAAGGACAAAAGGAACGAATAGTCCCCCTGGGAAGCCTCGCCAAGAAATGGCTCAAGGAATATATCTCTGGAGCGAGGTTGGCTTTAGCTAAAAAGGACACCCGCTGGCTTTTTCTAAGGAAAGGAGGAGGGAAGCTGTCAAGAGTAAGTATGTGGAAGATAGTGAAAAAATACGCAAAAATGGCGGGAATTAAAAAAGAGATATCTCCTCACACCTTGCGCCATTCATTCGCAACCCATCTCTTGGAAGGAGGCGCCGACCTCCGCTCAATCCAAGAGATGCTGGGGCATAGCTCTATAACTACGACTGAGATTTACACTCATATATCAACAAAACACTTGAAAGAAGTATTTAAGGAAAGCCATCCGAGGGCTTGAGATGAGGATAGCAGTTGTCGTGTTAGACGGAGTGGGCGTGGGAGAACTTCCCGATGCCCACTTATTCGGTGACGAGGGCTCGGCAACGCTTCAGAACACAGCGGAATATGTAGGCGGGTTGAATTTACCCAATTTAGAGAAACTTGGTTTGGGCAATATCGTTCCCATAAAAGGCATTTCGCCTGTGAAAAATCCCTTAGCCTCATATGGCAAGATGGCGGAGCGCTCTCCCGCTAAGGACACCACCGTTGGACATTGGGAGCTTATGGGGGTCATTAAGAGAAAACCATTCCC
This sequence comes from bacterium, assembly GCA_014360495.1. Classification (NCBI taxonomy): domain Bacteria; species bacterium. The sequence goes on along the minus strand of JACIXR010000004.1, from coordinate 12,483 downwards.
CACTTACCCCAACGGCTTTCCAGCGGAGATAATAGAACCATTCAAAAAAGCGATTAAGAGAGATATACTGGGGAATATCCCTGCCTCGGGAACGGAGATAATCAAAAAGCTTGGAGAGGAGCATATGCGGACCGGCCACCCAATAGTTTACACATCCGCCGATAGCGTATTTCAAATAGCTGCCCATGAGGAGATAATCCCTCCTGAAGAGCTGTATAAAATGTGCAAAATCGCAAGACGTATCCTCAAAGGAAAACACGCGGTTGGAAGAGTTATAGCCCGTCCTTTCCTTGGCGAACCCGGCTCATTTTATCGCACGGAAAGGAGAAAAGACTTCTCCCTTCCTCCACCTCGTCCAACGATATTGGACTTAGCTAAGAAAGCCGGCTACATGACCGTCGCGATAGGGAAAGTTTACGATATATTCGCCGGGAAAGGATTTACCAACCATCTCCCTTCCGGTTCAAACAAGGATACTATGGATAAGATAATAGAAGCTTTGGAGCAGGATTGGGATGGCATACTCCTCGCCAATCTCGTTGATTTTGATATGCTCTATGGGCACCGCAACGACCCCATTGGCTTCGCCAATGCTTTAAAGGAATTTGATAACTTCCTCCCAACCCTTTTGGAGTCCATTGGCGAGGATAGCCTCTTTATCACTGCCGACCACGGCTGCGACCCAACCACTCCCTCCACTGACCACAGCAGAGAGTATGTCCCAATCCTATTCTATCAGAAAGGGAGGGAATCCAATCCCTTGGGAACGCGCAAGACATTCGCGGATTTAGCAGGAACTATCGCTCTTCTTCTAAATCTACCTATTCCGACACCCTGCACTCCCTTCCTTTAAAAATTGATTAACAGCGTCTTTCGCTTTAAAATTTTAATATGAAACAGGATGAAACTATCGGTTATGTTCGTGATTTAGGCGCCCCCCTATCCATTAACTGAAAAGAAGCGGAGGGAATACGGAGCCCATTTAACCTCTATTGATATATTCCGTGAATTCATTTTTCCAGATATAAAGGGATGCCTCTACGATTTCAGTTGGGTAGACTTATTCGCAGGAGAGGGAAATTTGGTTCTCCCCATTTTAGAGCTCGTCCCCCAAGATAAGAGAGCGGATTTCTTCAGAGAACATGTTTTTCTTTACGACATTCAGCCCGAAATGGTGGAAAAAGCAGTGGCAAATGCGATTAAATATGGAATTCCTCAAGAGATTGCGAGAAAAAATATTCAGGTTAGAGATACCTTGCTAAATTATCCCGATTTTAAAAATCTGAGATATCCTCCCTATCACATAACCAATCCACCTTATCTATATATCGGCTATATCGTGAAGAGCTCGGAAAGGAATCTGCGATACTTTACAGGTCCAAATGAAGGCTATCAAGACCTATACCAAATTGCGTTGATGAATGATTTGTGCAATTGCATAAAGAAAATGATTTATATCATCTCCACGAATTTCCTCTTCGGCTTCTCAGTCTCCAACAAAATCAGGCAGGATTTCCTGCCCTTTTACAAAATAAACAAAGCTTATATCTTTGAAAGGAAAATATTTGAGTTCACAGGCACAAATGTCTGCATCCTCTCGTGCCCGTGGAGAATTTGAGGAATTCGTCGTTCAATATCGTGCTAACGAGAGACTAAAGGTGAAGTTTTATCTGACTATTGAGGAAGTTGAGAGAAACAAGGGAGAGTATAAAGTTAAATTGTTAGATGCAAATAGCTTCTCAAAAGGCTTTTACAAATTTGGCATATATGGTGTGAACAAGGAGCTTTATGAAAAGCTTAAACGCAATCCGCTTTTCTTGAGGACGCTTGACACAGGAAGTTGGCAAGGAAGGGTGGGATCTACGATGTGCGAGAAATCTTCCGAGTGGATGGGATAGTTGTCACTAAGGAAAAATACCGCACACATCCAATTCAAATCTTTTTTACGCCAAAGCTTTCCCAAGAGGATTTATCGCTTTTGCGCAATTACTTCAATTTGATGCTTGAACATTTCCGGGAAATAACGGATAGCGAATTTCTGACCACTTTTAAATATTCAACATCCGAATATGTTCGCAAATATCTTGGCTTAACACAGGCAAAAAACTTCTGGAAACCTTTCCCCTCAACCTCTCGCAAAGGGAGAAATCGCTATTCCGCTCCTCCATAGAAGCAAAAGATATAGAGGAGATAAAGAATCTGTTGCTGAAAGATAAAAAAGATTGGAAACGGCATCATATCGCCTTTTGGAGGAGTCTATTAAAGTTCAGTGGCTGATTAACTTCGTAATATAAACAAATTTTAATTAAGGCAATAAAGTCGCAAATTTTGTTTCGTAGAAAGTTTTCAGAAAGCAGACTTGATAGCCACCTAAATATTTCTATCATTGTGAGCTCACTTGAGGCGTGCTACTTACTCTCAATTTGATGGCTCCCTATGGGAGCCCGTGGAAATCTCAACAGTTGAACAAGCAGATGGATTAGAGGTTGTTGATAATTACTTCCAAAAATTGTAGAATAAAAATATGAATCTCCTACCACTTCCTATTTATGAAGTCGCTTTAAGATTGTTCGTTTCCCTTTTTCTCTCCGCCATCGTGGGCTGGCAGAGAGAGATAGCGCAGAGACCCGCTGGGCTTAGAACCCATATGCTCGTCTGCCTCGGCTCAACTCTTTTGACCATCGTCTCCGTCTCAATAGTTGGCACAGACCCAATGAGATTGGCTTCAGGCATAGTCACAGGTATCGGATTCATCGGAGCAGGCACGATAATCAGGTCAACTCCCACAGAAGTAAGAGGATTGACGACCGCAGCAAGCATCTGGATGATTGCAGGAGTGGGAATAGCGGTAGGCGTTGGCTTTTACTGGGGAGCGATTATCGCCACATTCTTCGCCTACATAATCCTCGTTCTCTTGAAAAGAGTGGAGAGAGGCTTTCATAGAGAACGGGAGAGAATAATAACGATTGAAGGGAAAAATCGTCCCGGACTCCTTGGAGAGATAGGAACAATTTTGGGAAATTATGGAATAGATATCAGGGATATAGAGCTGAAAATAGAAGTGGAGATAGCAACTATAGAGTTGAGGGTTGATATCCCCTCCATTGAGGGAATAGACGAGGTCATACAAAAAATTAAGGAATTGGAAGGCGTTGGAACAGTCAAATTGTCAAGAGAGTGAGGAATTATGAAAAGAGCAGTCGCCCATGAGGGAACCTTGAGGTTTTTGTCCGTTTGGTTTTTCTTAAATTTTTTATTTGCCCTTTCCCAAGCACAACAATCAGCCTATATGTTTGAAATCAAGAATGTGGATTACGACCATCAATTGCTTCTATTCTCACTTCAAGGAATTGTAAATAAAAAGGGACCTCGCCTCTTCTACGATACTAAAGAGCTTTTCTGGCAATGGCGTCCCTCAGATGAAAAGTGGATGGAGTATTACGCAAAGAAGAAAGGTTTTAATTTTCGGAAAATTGAATCCTTGAAGGAATTATTGAATTTATTCAAAAACGATATCAAGGGGCTCGCAGTTTACGACCCGAATATAGATGCCACTCGCTACATCGCTTGCACTTACGCCGGCTTAGAGGACCTCATCCCCGTCTCCCCTTCTATGTTGGAAAAAGAACCCTTCCTCAAAGAATTCCCCATAAGAAGGAATCTATTGGAACCCAAAAGGAGCAACAAGGAATGGTGGGAATGGGCGATAGCGAACCTGCTTCCCCTTTGCAACAGAAAGATGGTATATAGCGCAGGGCATTCCCACGACGATATAAACCTCGGTGGAGACCCGGGGATAATAATCGGCTTGGATTTCGCCGTCTCAAAAAGGATGTTCGTGTTCAATCTCTCGCCTGCCGATAAGCCATCCTCAATTTACGGCACGCCAATACCTGGCTACCCTGAAGACGCGAAGCTATTTGGTGAGATAATGGATAAGCTGGATAAACCTGCGGGAGTTTGGGGTTGGGCTGAGCCTGAAGGCGATTTCGCCGTCCGAGTCTCATCTCATAACAATTATGTTATGTGCTGTGGGGCTCCAAACCTTAGCTTCCACAGCAAAGCTCCTTTGAGCAAGGGTTTCAAATTCCTGCAATCTTATAAATTCACCCTTTCCAACACGAAGCTAGAGAAGAAATATTATATCGCTTTCGTAACGAACGAAGGAGATACACCTAAGATAGTCGCGGGTTGGCAAGCGGGTGGCTGGTTAAATCCCCATAGAGGAGAAGTGGCGATAAACTGGGGTGTAAACCCCATCTTGGTAGCGGAGTTCCCCGCAATGATGGAAGCCTACTACTCAACCGCAACTCCCAACGATTACTTCTTCGCTGGTGTCTCTGGCGCAGGTTATGTCTATATTGATAAGCTTCCCGATTTGGATTCCTTCGCCAAGCATACCTCTCATTATCTCAAATTAGCTGATGAGGAAGTCATAGATGCCTGGAGCACATCTGAGTCGCTTAAGCTTTATTCAAGATACGCCAAAATAGCAGATTTGCTGGGAATGCTGAGGAACCCAAGAGGTGAAGCGAAAATCAATTATTTGGAAAATGGCACACCTCTCATTGAACCGGACGCCTCCATATTCTACATCTCCGGCACTGAACCCCCAAAGGAGATAGCGGATAGAATAAGAAGGGTTGCGGAAAGACACAAACCTCCCTTCTTCATAGAGGTCTATGGTGGAGTAAGCGAGAATTGTCCCCTTTATTACAAGGCTATAATGGATGAGCTGGGAGATAAATACAAAGCTGTGAGGCTTGACGAGATGATGTGCGCAGCGAGATTGGCGGGGCAGATAGATGCTGACGAGGATAGAATATATATAAAACCGAAGGAACCTGCATCTATAAATTTAACTCTGCGCAATCCCTTCAAAGTGGCTAAACACTTTAATTTAGTCCTACAAGCACCGCTAAATTATCAAGTTTACCCAAAAGAGATTAGGTTGACATTGAGAAGTGGGGAAACGAACACGATTAAAATAAAGATTGAACCAAGTGAGAAGGCAGAGAAGAGCGGAACGCTTGCGGTAAAAGATAGGGTAAGCGGGCTTGAGAAAGAGGTGGAAATAGAGCTTTTAAAGTTAGAGGAGATGGGTTTTGAGGATTCATTCAAAGATTTAGGCTTCTGGGAGAAATGGCCAGGAGGTGGAGCCAAGATTTACAAATCCCCAAAGGGAGCGATTATAGAATGCCCTAAGGGCATGCCCTACTCCGCTGTTGAGCGAGAGGTCAGCGTTGACTTGGATGAATATCCCATTCTCCTGATAAAAATCAACTTTTGCGATGGGCTCTGGGCTTTAAAGGTTCGTCCCATTGATGATATGAGGGATATATGTTTGGTATCGGATACAGCAAGGACGGGAGTATTTGCTTGCGATATTCAGAAATCCACGGGATGGAGAGGGCGAAGAAATTTCAAGGTAATCATATTCGCTGTGGGTGAGGGCAAAAATTTAGAAATTGAGTGGTTGAGACTGATATCTAAGAGGTGAAAAAAAGGGCGGGAAGCTTCGCTTCCCGCCCATACTTTTTCTTTAACCTTCCTTTGGAGCAGATTGCGCTGCCGGTATCATCTTTATGCTCTTCGCCGATAAAATAGTGTAGCTGACCTCGCCACCTTCTATCTTAACCTTTATCTCGTTTCTATCATCCGCATCTTCTGCCAATACGCTGAACTGCCAACGGTCTATCTTCCACTCGGGGGTCGTCATCTTCCAACCTTCCGGCACCATCACCTCTATATCCTTCTTCTGCGGAGCTCCATCCTTCAATATAGATACCTCCAATATCTTCTCCACACCATCCCTTACTATCGGTTCACCGTTATAATGGAGAACGACATCCAAATCGCCGACCTTCTCCACAGCAGAATGGACATCAAAGCAAAGGAGCTTCATCGGCTTCTCGTTGCGGAAGAGGATGGAAAGGAGGTTGGGAGGAGTTTCGTTCGCATCTCCAATCTCAGAGACCTGTGAGTTCTCCTTCAAGAACTTCTCACCCACCTTTACCGTTCGTTCCGCCAGCTCCTCAACCGTCTTGGGGTGATTGAACTGACCCGTTAGGGGAACGAGTATTATCTCTTTTCCTACTGGCTTGAGCCATTCCTCGGGAATACCCGCCGTTCCATAGAGGATGCCCAAGAGAGAACCCAAGGTAGCGCCTGTGCAGTCGGTATCATAACCGCAGTTGACCGCCTTACATAGCTTATCCCCATAGTCCTTACCATAGAGCCAACCGAGGATTATGAAGCCGTGATTGGGAATAGCATTGCAGGGCTGATGATGACCGAAGAGCGTAACGATATGCTCCCTCGCTGCATCCCACTTCATTCCGCTCTTATAACACCAAACCGCTTCCTTGATAACGCGATAGATGTTTGAGGAAGTGGGAATCATGGATAAACCGATGTCAATAAGCGTTTCGGGGTCCTTGATCACGAAGGCAGCGCTTTCAACCGCAGCCCAGAACATCTCCCCATATTGTCCTTCCCCTCCGGCGTGGTCCAAACAGGAGTCCATCCAAGCCATAGAGGCGGCAAGCTGGGGGTCGCCAGGAGCTACGCAAGCCCAAATCTCCGAGCGGATGGGGGAACCCATCTCATCAACGAAATAATTCTGAAATGTTCCCGAGATAGGAGGGCGCAACCCCCTCTGCAGATTGTAAAGGCAGAAAGAATACTCGGCATACCAATGGTTTGATAGGTATTTCAACCAGTGCTCAACGAAATGGGAAAACTCGACCTTAACTCCTTTGTCCTCAAGCATCTTCAGCCAGACGAGCTGGAAGTCAAGGTCGTCATTGGGAAGCGGCTTATCGGGAACAGGGTCAAAGTAGGAGAGACAGTGTACGAATTTCTGCCCTTCATAAGGCGTTCCCAATGTGCCTCCAATGTTCTTGCCTAACCAGCAGGCAAGAACCTTGTCGTAATACTCGGAACGAGAAAGCTTAATCTTCATACAAAAACCTCCTTTCAATTAAAATGTTTTATAAATAATGACCAATTGATATGCTTTGTCAATGAATTTTTCACTTTTCAACATCCCTGAATTGAGGATGTTCGTAAGGACCTAAGCCCAAATCCTGGGGAATGAGGTCTACATGTTCTTTGGGAGCGTTGCTGAAAACCTCCCTTATGGCATCAAGATAGCCAAAACCATATTGCCTATGTGGCATCACATAATGCCCTTCACCGAATTCGTTCCAATTGTCAATCAGTATTATCCTGCTCCCCAATTGAGAGGATGGTAGTGTCTTTATGAATTCCTTTGCCTTTAAGCAAAGCCTCTTGAAATCTTCGGGTGGCAATTTCCAAATGCTCCCCTCGTCCTGCCATCCTGTCCATCCCATTGAGACTGTCACAATCTGTGGTATGATTCCCATATCCCTCGTCTTGGTCCAATATTCAATCTGTTTTTGAATCGCCACATCGGGGGTAGGATTCCCCGCCACAGGCCATACATAGGCGCTTGTATAATCCAAACCCATATCACGCATCAATTTGAGATGATTGGGGTCCAATCCTCTATATTCTCCTATTATTATCAACCCATCAAATCCCGCCTCTTTGCACTTCTCCCTCATCTTATCCAGAGCCCTCCTCACATTCTCCACACCTCCCAAATCGTCAATGAGAAATTCAGGACGATAAATGACGAGAAGAGGCTTATTATCAATCTTCAAATAGCTTGGGTGCTTGAAGAAGGTTTCAATCCAATAGGGGAGGAGATTGTTGAGAAGGTCGTTTTCATCGGAGACACCGGCAACCCCCCTCGCTTGGTTTTCCCACATTATTACGAACTTAATGAAGGGGAGGAATTTCGCCCTATATAATGCCTCAGTTATTGGTCTCTCATAAATTGTTTGAATGGGTGCCTTCCCTTGATTCCTTCTATACCAGCAGAAGATGAAAAATTGAATTCCGTGTTCAACTGCCCATTTTATCTCCCAATCCTTGACCTCAGGATTGAGCTCATCGTAAAAACCCAAAACGGGAACCCTCCAGAGGTCGCGTAAGACGGTCTTCCAAAGCTCGGCATTCTCCCAGAGAGGGCAGTTCCAGGCGCCGATAAGGACATCTGTCTTAACGGGCTGAGGCTCAGGTATGTAGGAGGCTTCGCGAATCTCAACAGGAGGCGTGAAAGAGATTTTATAAGAGGCGGTTTCCTCGTCTCCGTTGGGAACGGAAACGATGAGCTTCAATTCCCCCTCTAAAGGTTTTTCCGCCTCAACCTCCCAAGATAATCTCTTTCTCTCTCCCGGCTCAATCTCCACTTCCTGCCTATCCTCGCCTAAAACCTTCACTCCCTTGCATGGGATTAACCTCGCCTGAATCTTTCCTTTACCACCTTTATTTATTAGAAACGCGAGGATTTTCACTGGACGCCTTGCCCTGTTCACGCCTAAATCCGAGAAAAAGTATTGTATCTCTATTTGAGGGGGAGTTGATTGAGCGTCTTTTAATTGACAATTCCTAAGCTTCCCTTCTGATTTATCATCAGAAGGGAAAATACAAAGCGCTAAGAGCTCGCCTTTCCATTCCTTGAAATCTGAAAGCTTAACGCAATATGTGTGGAATTTGCCATCCGATTTCAAGGGAAAGCTAACCATCCTTGAACCTTCCGTTGTTTTGAAAAATACCCTGCCTTCTTTCCCCTTGGAAATGGACATATTAAGGACGAGAAAATCCTTCCCCTCCACTGGCACCCTCAGGGAATTATTCACTATAGCTGATTCCTCCCCTTTAATTTCAAAGCTCAAAACTCCCTCTTTTTCAAACATCTTTTCCATTTCAACTCCATTCCATTCCATATATTTTCCCTCCTGAGAAATATGGACTATATATTTCTCCTCAAAATACGAATTATAAAGAGTCCTTATCTCCTCATCGCTCAACGCTCTATTATATATCCTCAATTCGTCAATTTTACCAACGAAATTTTTTATATTTGGACCATCGGCTAATCCCAATGTTAGAGGCCCCTCGCTCTTCTTGATATTTCCTGAGAGCCCTGCTTGGCTCGCTACGAGCTCTCCGTTTATATAAACCCTAAGAGTTCCATTGGAGTATGTTCCCGCAAGGAAAAACCACTTGCCTCGGGGAGCATTTTTAAACGGCAGAACTGTCCCATAGCTATACCAGGGATTATTATCGGTGGCGACTACGAAATGGTCTCCCTCGGGAGAGAATATGAAGCGATAGATACAATCCTTTTTCGCTAAAGGCGAGGTAAGGCGGTCTTCCTTTATATATAGCCAAAAGGCAACCGTCAGCTCGCTCATCCCATCAAGGAGAGAAGAGTTTATGAGAACTCCACCCTTACCGTCAAACTCCAAAGCATTGCCCCATAATCCTTTAGTCCACTTCGCTCCCCTTATCACTCCTCTTATCCCGTTCTCGGAGCTATCCATTACAAAGTTGCCTTCCCCTTCTTCAAAGCTCCAAAAGCCGATTAAACCATTGTCGCAAAGGCTATTTAGGGAAAGGAAAAAGGCTATAATGCCTATTAAGCAAAAAGTCTTCACTTCATTTACCTCCTCTCCATACGACCTCGGCGAAATCTTTTATTAGTTCATATTTTCTCTCCCAAGTCGTATACATAAAACCTATTACATTTTTATATTTCTTTGTAAGGTCATACCATCCTTTAACATCGTTTACATTTGGAGCATCGTAATAGCAAGCGACCAAGGTTCTAAATCCCTGTTGAGCGAAGAACTCCAAGCTTTTCTCCCTCGGCTCACCACCCCAAACTGCAATGATTAAATCCTTAGGAATGTATTTCCACGAACCGCTGAAATCTCCTTCCACGAGATAATAATTATTCCTCGCGTTATGATTTGGGTCGAACATATCCGACCAGATGTAAATTTCCGCCTTCGGATTGTATTTTCTCAGGATTTTTACCGTCTTGGTGACGCTTTCCCCTAAAAGCTTCGCCATATCCTTTCCCTCACAGGCTTTGCAAGTCCCGCCCATCCTAATCTCGTCGTGGCTCAAAAGGACCTTTTTGTAATGTAAATTATCCCAGAGCAATTTCGCTTCGTGTTCAAAAATCTCATAAACTTCCGGCTCCGCCATACAAACTGTAACTTGCCACTCATAAATCACCATAGGATGATACCAACTCACCCTTAATTTCTGCCCATCCTTTATACGACTATTTGGGGTTATTTTTAGGGTTGGCGCCGGTCTATCCCAATTCCAGAAGGTGAAGTTGGGGTCTACGAGGGGCTCGTAATCCCTTCCTTCTTCATAGACCTGCCCCGTTTCCTCGTCTTTTACTGTGACGGGAGTACCGGGACGCCTCAAGACATTCAGGGGTCCGATTTCCTCAATCGTCCAATCATCAAGCCAGAATTTCCCCTTCTTTGCTCCCCAAACGCCTGCATATACCCTCACTTTATCGTGTTTTTGGCTATTGAAGACCATCGTTACTTTCGTCCAATCAGCTGTTGAGGGGATATTGAAAGTCCTTGGGGCTAAATCCCTATCGTCCGCTAAAACAAGCAGATTGAAACAGCCTGAGGGTTGAAGATTCTCAGTCTTAACCCATATGCTCATCCGATAGCATCTATAAGGCTTAACTGAAATCTCCTGCATTATTCTCCCGTGTCCGTAGGGATTAGCAGTGAAGTTTTCAAATCTAATGGAGGCATTTCCGCTTCTCTTCACCTGACTATCAACGAAACTTACTTCCCCCGGCTGGTCGTGGAAATTGAAGTTCTTGAAGTTATTACCGCTGAACTCTTCAAAACCTCCGTTGAGGATTTTCACATCTGAATCTGAAACAAACGAGGCTTTGTTCCCCTTGACTATGAAGAGTGCATCTTTTACGGGAAGTCCCTCTGCGAGATTTCTGTTGTGAGCGAGGAGCCCACCCCCATAGCCTATGGAGAAGACAGCGGGCACAATTTCAAAATTCAATTTGTCGCAATAATCCTTGATTTCCCTGAGATGCTTAAAATAGATTTCGTTCTGCTTGCATAGATAATCTAACCCAGCGGAAAAGACCATCCCATTATATCCGCTCTCCTTCGCCTCTTTGAGGATTTCCTTGATTTTTTGGATTTCCTCCTCCTTCTGGAAGTCAAATCCGAAAATCCAGATAAAGCGGTCCCTTATCCCCTCACAATTCGCAAAGTTCAAAATAGCGATTACAGTAATGACAAAAATCCATAACCTCATTTCGGCACCTCCAAATATACATTTTGCTTAGAATATAAATTCTTTGTATTTAATGTCAATTAATTTGAAAGGAGGTGCTTCTAATTTTGGGGTGGGTAGGGAGGTTTTCTTGCCTCCCTACCCAGAGATTGTTCTCTCAACGTGTGCCAAAGATATCGGGCGGGCAGAATCTTACAGTTCCGCCCATCCACCGCGCCTTCAACTGCTGAGCTGCGTACCATTTAGCGTGCCCATCAGCAAAGACTATATTTGAGCCGCCTGTATGTCGGCTATATCTTTCTATACACTTTTGGAGGTCCAATATCTGTGCTGGACAACATTGGATGATGGAGGGGTCCCAGTTGCCGCCGTTTGCAAAGGCGAGCCAAATGTGAATGCCGGTGTTTGAATCCCAAGCGGCACCGAGGACGGCATGCCTTCCATCTGCAATTACCACCGTCTCAGAGGGAGCAGCCATTGTGGCGAGCTTAGCTGTGGAAGCGTCTCCTCGTCCACACCAATTGAGCGGGTTCATTATTCTTTCGTTGTAGCCATAGTCCAAGGGATGGGAGTTTTGCGGTCTTCCCCATCTTTCAGGATAGCAGACGCTAACCCATGTTCTCTCCGGTGAGTTAGAGCTGGGACACTCAAAGACCTGCCAATTTTTCGTATAAGGAGCCAATTGCTCCCACCAGGCAAGTCCTCCGTCGTCGTGTCCCCAACAGGGCCAGTGCCAAGTAGGGAGCGTCTCGTCCCAGTCCTGAGCGTACATTGAGAGAGCTAGACCTATCTGCTTCGTGTTGGATAGACAAGCGGATTTCCTCGCCTGCTCACGAGCACGACTGAAAACTGGAAAGAGAATCGCCGCAAGAATGGCGATGATAGCTATGACGACTAACAGCTCAATGAGTGTAAATCCTCTTCTTTTCATTTTTTCACCTCCTTCCTTTTGGATTTAGCAACTAAATATTAAAACATTTTATTAAACCACGCAAGTATATTTTTAGGTCGTTTATTTCTCTTTTCATTAAATGCTTCAGTAACGATTAACTAATTTAGAACCAACCTAAGGGGTGCCAATCTCCACCAATCTGTCATGGCAAGCCCACATAAGGCGGCGTGGCAATCTCTCATTTGTGGTGTCAAAAAGGGATTGCTTCGTTGCTTCGTCGCTTCGCTCCTCGCCTCTATGGGTATAGGTTTTAGCGACAATTCCTTCCGTAGCGGGGTAAGAGCCCCTTTATCATTGCGAGCCTTCTGCTTTGCAGAAGGCGTGGCAATCTCGTATTTAATCATAGAGAATGAATGAAA